>JAAOYD010000088.1 GCA_018221165.1 Candidatus Woesearchaeota archaeon
ACATTTCGGTCGTAGGGCGTGCGAACTCTTATTTGTTTATAAACATCTCGGTTTTCTCTCTTCTGAAAGAGATATTTACCATATAGAAAATATACCAAACATAGATTTTATATATTTGTCTGACTTCATTGAAACCAGGGGTGCAGTAATATGATTGAGCTAGGTGGTAACATCACCCTAGATGGCTTCGCAGATAGAGACTATTCTGAGCTTATTGTGGTCAAGAAGATTGTCGGCCGTTACGCTCGTCAGCTGAGCGACGCCAAAAAAGGCTTTGAGAGCCTTAAAGTGACACTCTCAGTCGATGTTGGCAAACACACCTTGGAAGCTGAATGTACAATCTCAGGCACTACCAAGAGCGCGTCTGGTGATGCACCAAATCTCTTCGTCGCCCTCGATACTGCCCTCAAGAGCTTACTCAAAGAAGTAGAAAAGTAAAGGGTTTTATTTCTTGGCTGGAGTTGCAGGTTTCTCAGCAGGTTTTGCTGGCTTAGCATCTGCCTTCTTCTCTGCCGGCTTGTCGGGTTGTGGAGTTCCGGGTTGCTCTTCCGTTTTCTCCTCTTCATCAATCTTCTTGCCGCCGAGCGTGCTGGTGAGCTTGTCCTTCAGCGTACTCGGTTCCTCTTCCTTTGCCATCGGCTTCACAGATTCCTTCCAGGCCTTGCCTTCGAGTTCCGCTCGCACAACGCCTTCCTCATCTTTCACAGCTTTGACTGTGACTCGAGGTGGCGGGTTCTTGATGCCGTTTTGCCACAGCAACAAATTGAGGTGCTGACCCATCCTGACATCCTCGCTCTTCATGTGCTTCTTGAGGAAGATCTGGACCGCTTTCACGGCGCGGTTGGTCTTCTTGTAGCGTGGTGCCTTCCTAAACGAGGAACGCAGGGGAATTGTGTAGATTCGTTCGAGTGTTTTTGTGTCGTCAGCCATGGCTTACACCTTTGTCTTGCCGCGCTTCCAGGAGCGCTTCACAGTCGTATGCCTGCCAGGGTGTACCCTTCGACCTGCACCGTAGATCTTCGGCACGGTCCAGAATGGAGCCCATCGAGTCTGGCGACCTTTCTTGGCCAATCGCTTCTTGCGTGCGAGTGCGATGAATCGAGCCATCTTCAGGCCTCCGTCTTCGCGGCAGGTTCCGCTGGCGCCTCAGGCGCCGCTTTCGGTGTTTCAGCCTTCTGCTCAGGCTTAGCTTCTGGCTTTGGAGCTTCAGGAGCTTTTGGTGTCGGCTTGGCTTCTGTCTTTGGAGCTGGCTTCTGGGCACGAACAACTCCAGCCACTGCGTGGAGGAGCTTGCGTCCAAGAGGTGTTATCACACGTCCTTTGTGCACACCCTTTGCTGCTTGTTCGACGAGCTTCGCCGCTTCGAGCTGTTGGAGAATCTTGCGCAGGTGGTTACCGCCGGCAGGATAGAACCTGTCAGGTGCAACGCCCCTGTTCTTGCGACCGCCATAGCGAACCCTGAGTTTTTCAGTGCCGATAGGGCCACGGGTATAGATAGTGCGTAGCACTGATGCTGCCCTTGTGTACCACCAGTCTTCATCCACTGGTGCGTGCTCGCGGTGGTGTCCTGTCTTGGCGAAGGCTGCCCAATCAGGCGGCACGACGACGTGCTGGCGCTTCAGCTCTGCAGCGAGCGCCGTAATGAGCTTTCCTTGGTTGACATCATACAACATTGTTGATTGCCTCCTTCGCGCCTCGCGGCGCACACTGGCGTTTGACCGCCGTAAGAGTAGGGTGGCGAAGCCGCCACCCCTTTATAAGCGTTTTTGTTATTTCTTCTCAGCCTCGGGCTTCGCATCGCCGGCCGGTGCAGCAGCGTCGCCTTCAACAGGCCTGGGCGCGACCTTGTCGATGATGGTCTGGTCGATGGTACCGTCCTCTTCCATCGCCTTCCTGGCCTTGACTGCATCGCCGCCGGCAGTCTCGAGGATGGCCTGTGCTGTCTTCTCCATCTCAGCGTGCTTCTCCTTGAGCTCGGCCTGCATGGCTTTCTTCTCCGCTTCGAGCTTGGCCATCTCTTCTGCGGTCAATTCGGTCTTGCCGCTAGCGATTTTTTCGTCGAATTCTCCTTGCTCGACGCGCTTGATGGTCTCGGCAGCGTGAGTGCCTTCTACTTTGACACCCATGCTGTTGCAGGTGCCGATGATTTCCTTCACGCCAGCCTTTGAGTTAGCGGCGAGAAGTGAGGATTGTTTCATCTTGGCGATTTTGATGACTTGCTCGATAGCGAGATCCGCGACGTGCTCTGCCTGCGGGCGACCACTGCCTTTCTGGATGCCTGCTTCCTGTTTGATAAGCTGGGTAGCGGGCGGGGTACCGATCTCAATCTCAAAATCCTTTGTTTCAGTGTCGACGGTGACTTTTACAGGGACTTTCATACCCTTGAAGTCGCCGGTCATCTCGTTGATTTTCGCGACGATTGCGCCGATGTTGACACCGAGTGGGCCCAGTGCGGGTCCGAGAGGTGGCGCAGCGCTTGCTTTGCCGCCTTCGATAAGAGATTCGATAGTTTGTGAAGCCATTGGATAATCACCTTTTGGATTGTGAAAAGCGGTTATGAAGCACTGCGTAACAGTAATGGCCTGAGAACTGGGAGCTCTTTATAAAGCTAGCGGCACTCAGAACAGAAAGGTTTATTAATAAATTTGTAACTACACGATAGTAACATGACTATTGTTGATAGATTTGGTGCACTTTTTGATCAAGATGGCTTGCTGATAGATACTGAATGGGTCTACTGCGAAGCTACTATTGAGCTTATGAAAGAGTTTGGTGTTGCCATGTCTGAAGGTGAATATTATGACCTTGCAGGTATGGATGGTGAAGGGCAGTTTGGCGTTCTCATTCCTCGGTACGACCTTGATAAACAAGGGGTAACGTGGCAGCAGCTTGCTGAAATTCGTGAACCAATTGTGGAAGAGATGTTTGCAACAAAGACCTTACCTCTCATGCCATATGCGCTTGAAGCTCTTGATTTCTTTAATGAGCGACAAATCCCTTATGGTATCTGTTCAAATGGTGCATTACCCGCTCTGCTTATTAAAGCGGAACGGACAGGCATTCTTGATCATGTTTCAGAAGAGCACATTACTTCGTTGGATGATATTCCTGGACTTCCTGGCAAGCCACAACCGCACATTTATTTACGTGCTATGGAGAAAATTGGCATTACGCGTGGCGTTATCTTTGAAGATACTGCGCCTGGTGCTCTTGCTGGCGTGCGTGCAGGTTTGCAATGCTTTGGTGTGCCCAACAAACATACCCAAAATCAAAAATTTCCTGATGTTGTTGTTGTCTGTGAGAATCTCGAAGAAGCAGTCCATAAATCAATGGATTATCGATGAGCAGCCAATCGTTCCAACACTTCTTCCTTGCTGCCGTTGAATGCGCCTTTCCGCTCGATGCTCATCGTTGCGGTCATCGCGGCGAACTTTCCACGCTCTTCGTCAGAATCCAGGAAACTCGAGGCTGCAATGTAGCCAGCGACATAACTGTCGCCTGCGCCAGTCGGCTCGACGAGCTTCTTCAGTGGATAGGCCGGGATGTTGATTGTCTTTTCCTTCGTGTAGATGTGTGAGCCGCGCTTGCCCAAGGTGACGACGACGCGTTGTGCGCCGTGCTTGATACATGTTGTCGCTGCCTCGTCGATGTCTTCGCTGCCGCCGACAAAGCGGATTTCTCGGTCGTCGAGGAAGAGCGTTTCTACATGAGTGAGGACATTCAAGAGGCGTTCAGGTTCGTGCCAGTGCATCTTGCCGTCCAGGTTTTTTGTGAACATGCCGAAGTTGCCCAGCACAACAGAGTGGTTGTTATCAGCAAGATGTTGGAAGAGTTCAGGAGGGGTATTAACATCGAGCAAGGGTGCCATGATAACCGCGTCGTAGCCTGTCAAATCAGGAAGGTCGTGGACGTGGATAACATTGTGTGGGTCTTCGTGGCGGTGCTTACGCACGTCGGGGTCATCGTCATATTCTATAAACCCGTGGATAGTCCCTTCAGCATCTACCCTGACAATCTCGATACCGGGAAAGTGCTCTGTAATCCATTCGTCTTTCTCGTTGGGGCTACAGGAGATGATAGCTGTCGTCTCGACACCAAGGCGTGCCAAGGCGTTGCATGTGTAATAAGGGATACTTCCCATCTGATGAATTTTCTTATCGCCGATGAGGATAGTATCGCGGCAGATTGGTCCGATGACGGCGACTTTCATGGAATTGAGAAAAGGGAAGGGGTTTAAAAAAATTCAGGCTTACTTCTCATCCCTGCGAATGACCTTGACTGAGTCAATCTTCAGAGTGATGGGAATAGGGACGGCTGCTTCGAGCAGCTCAACAACCACTTCTTCCTTGGCCTTGTCCACCCGCGCAATCTTCGCTTTCTCGCGCTTAAACGGACCTGAAAGGATTTCAGCAATGTCGTTCTTTTGGATATTTATGTCCTTCTTCACCTGTTCGAGCATGTGCTCGATTTCTTCGTACTCAATCTCGTTCGGCAACAGCCCTTTCGCATAGGGGACGCCATAGGCGGCCTGCTCAGCTTCGTGCCTGTCGACAGCTTCGAGGAAGATGTAGCCACGCATACCGTGGGGTGCAATCGCAGAATATACTCCGAGCTTCTTGCGCGCAGCATTTGAGCCGACGAATGCAAGTACTTGGTCTTCTCGATTAGCGGTTGTGCGCAACGCGAAGATGTGCGCTTCTCGGGCAACTTCGGGAATGTCTTCTTCATCAACCTCTTCGGGAGTCTCTTCTTCGACTTCCTCTTCGACTTCGCGTGCACCCTTGATGGCGGGCAGCGCTTGTTTTGCTTCCACGCTTGTCTTGATGACGGGCATGGACGGAGCATCTTGCTTCTCTTCGTCAGCGAACGCGTCAGGTTTTGGTGACAGGTCTGGCATCTCCGGTGCTGCTGCTGGCTCGATAGCGGGAGGTTCAGGTGTTGGCTCTGAAGTTTCTTCCTTCGACTCTTCCTTTGCAGGTTTAGGAGTAGGTTCTACAATCTTCTCTTCGGTGACAGGCTCTGCCTCTTTAGTTTCTTCTTTCTCAGTCATATGCTTTCAGCTCCTTATAGGTTTGGGACGAGAATAGTCTTGATGATCTGGAGCACGAACCCGAGTAGCCCAATAGCTGCGATGCCAAGCCCAGTCACTTTCGCAATCGTCTTGAATTCGTAGGGTGTTGGCTTGCGCGTCACTTGCAGGACGCGTTTCGTTTGTATCAGGAAGCTCTTCAGCCTCGTCCACCAGTCGTTCATTGTTTCACCTTAATCGACGAATTCGATGCCGAGTTCGTCTTCAATATCCTTGCCTCGCTTCTCTTTTTCAGAGAGCAGGCTCTTTCCGATGATTTGGCTACTGCGCACGCCAGTCACGATAAGCATCACGCGCATCATGCCGGCGAGGTCCTCGCTGATTTGCGCACCCCAGATGATGCGGGCTTCGTCGTCTAGTCTCACGGAGACTGTCTCGACTACGCGTCGCGCTTCCTCGAGTGTCATATCTGAACCGCCAGCGACATTGATTAATGCGCCGTTCGCGCCACCGATGTCGACGTCGAGCAACGGGTTGTTGATAGCTTTTTCGACGGCTTCAACAGCCCTATTGTCTGAATCTGATTCGCCAACGCCAATCAAAGCAACACCGCCGTTTCCCATGACTGCGCGGATGTCTGCGAAGTCTAGGTTGACGAGGCCTGCTTTTGTGACCATTTCGGCGATGCCCTTGACAGCGTTTGTCAGGATTTCATCAGCGACTTTGAATGCTGTGTGCAACGGAAGCTCTGGTGCTAATTCGAGCAATTTGTCATTCGGGATGACGATGAGTGTGTCCACCTGGCTTTCGAGCTGTTCGAGGCCGTGTACGGCGTTTTCGTAGCGGCGGTTGCCTTCCATCTCGAATGGCATTGTCACGACGCCCACGACGAGGACACCGAGTTTCTTAGCAATCTCACCCACGACGGGCGCGCTGCCAGTACCAGTTCCACCGCCGAGGCCACAGGTGATGAAGACCATATCACTGCCTTGCATGGCGTTTTTGATTTCATGCTCACTTTCTCGAGCCGCGTCTTCACCCACTTTGGGAATTGAACCGGCACCGAGGCCTTTTGTGAGGTCTTTACCGACGAGAATTTTCTTGTCAGCGCTGGTGTAGAGCAGGTCTTGTGCGTCAGTATTGATGGCGATCATCTCAGCGCCGGTGATGCCGACTTCGGTCATGCGATTGATGGTATTATTACCGCCGCCGCCGCAGCCGACCACTTTAATTTTGGCCTTCTGCTCAGTGAGGAGCATTTCGAGCTCATCGTCGATAGCCGTCCGCTTCGCGGGCGCTGCCTGTTCATTCGCTGCTTGTTCCTGTGCGTTTTGGATAAGTGAATCCATAATCGAACCGCCTCCACCACTCGTGAATAGGTGTTTTGTTCCCTCGCTCCTTTTTATACTTAGTGGTCGTGTTTGCCAGCCTGGTAGCTGATGTCCTCGACCTTTGTTAATCGGGTGACCATCTTGTTGATTGCGTCTGCGAATTGTGGCGGTGGTACTTCGTGCATGTCCACAACTGCGTGTTTCGCTCCTTCCATTTTCACACCATGGTGGTGTACGCTTGCCATGTCAAGAAGTGCAGCAACTTGCTTCGCAGGGTCAGTGACAAGGCCTTTCACCTCAACTTCGTAGGTGAGGTCTCTGCCTGCTAATGGATGGTTGAAGTCGACGGTAATGCGGCCGCCGCTGATGCTGCGGATAATACCGTAGTGATCGTCAATGTTTACTTCAAGACCTACTACGGGTCTGATTTTGCTATTCTTAAACTTGCTTGCAGGGATGAGCGTGAGGAGCTTTGTATCCTTCTTGCCGAATCCTTGTTCAGGTGCAATTTCGATGGTATGCTTGCCCATGGCCTTGCCTTCAAGGTACTCGTCGAGTCCTCTGAGGAGCTGCTGTTCGCCTACGCAGATGATGATGGGTTTGTATTGCGCTTTCGGGTTGAGACCGTGCTCCTTCGCTACGCTGTCGAGAGTGGTATCGAAGATATTGCCATCTTTGACTTTGCCAGTGTAATCAAGCTCGATGAAATCGCCCTTCTTGATAGCCATAGTGTTCGCCTCTCTACTCTTCAGTACCTCGCAAAAACGCTCGGCCAGAAGAATATCGTCGGGAATCCTCGGTGTGTTTAAAAAGATTACTGTTGGAGTTCTGGGAATTTCTCGAGGATTTGCGCCACGAGTTCGTCGGGCTTGGTGCTCGTGCTGTCGAGGAGGAAGTCGTAGTGGCTTTTGTCCCAGATATCGATGTTGTAGTATTTCTGATAGCGTTTCTTCTCACTTATCTTGTGGCCATCGAGGAAAGTGAGAGCTTCAGCCATGTTTTTTGGCCGTTCTGTCAGACTCTTCCGGTGCAGGATGCGTTCAGCGCGTATTTCTTTCTTTGCGTCGAGGAAAATCTTGATGCTCCCCTGGACGAAGTGGAAACCTGTTCTGCAATCGATGACCAAATTTTCTTCTTTTTTGCCGAGCGCCCCCATGTATTCATCAACAGGCGTGTCTGAGTCAAACTCTCCTTGCTCGCTGAGCTTGTTGAGTTCTTGGAGGGTAATCCCTTTCTCGGCTGCGATTGCCCGACGCGCGTCGCCGACGGAATGATGTTTGTAGTTCAGAGTCTTGGCGAGCAGCTTGGCGAGTGTGCTTTTGCCGCTGCCTGCAGTGCCTGCGATAGTAACTATGGCCATGCTTTGCCTTCCTTCCATTTCATTAATAAAGCTTCCCAAACAAACTTTATATACGGCCTCGCGTTCTCGCACCGACGGAGGGTACACATGTCTGACAATATCCAACCAGTCTTCATCCTGAACGGTGATAGCTCGCGCACCAAAGGGCGAGAAGCGCAGAAGAACAACATCGAAGCGGCGAAGCTCGTCGCGGAAATGGTTCGCACCACGCTCGGTCCAAAAGGTATGGACAAGATGATTGTGGACGCCCTCGGCGACGTCACGGTCACAAATGACGGCGTTACCATCCTTGATGAAATGAATATTGCGCACCCCACTGCGAAGATGGTGGTGGAGATTGCCAAGACCCAGGAGACTGAGGTTGGTGACGGCACCACAACCGCTGTTGTCCTTGCCGGCGAGCTGCTCAAGCGCGCCGAGTCCCTCTTAGAACAGGAAATTCATCCAACTATCGTCGCGAAGGGCTACCGTCTTGCGGCGGAGAAAGCACGTTCCATTCTCGAGGCGCTCGCGGAGAGTGTCAAGCCTGAAGACAAAGTCGTCCTGCAGAAAGTTGCTGCTACTGCCACAACAGGCAAGGGTGCTGAGACTGCAAAGGAGCATATCGCTTCCTTGGTTGTCGAGGCGGTGCTCGCTGTCGCCCAGCAGACTGCTAACGGTTACAGCGTTGACCGTGACACGATTAAGATTGAGAAGAAAACTGGCGACAGTGTTGACCGTACGACGCTTATCAAGGGACTTGTGCTTGACAAGGAGCGTGTGCATCCGAGTATGCCGACGCGTGTCGAGCAGGCGAAGATACTCCTCCTCAATACTGCGTTAGAAATCCGCAATACTGAGACTGACGCGAAGATTACCATCACTGATCCTGCAAAGCTGCAGGAATTCCTCGACATGGAAGAGCAGATGCTCCAAGGTATGGCCGATAAGGTTGTTGCCTCTGGTGCAAATGTTGTTCTGTGCCAAAAAGGTATTGATGATGTTGCACAGCACCATCTCTCGAAGGCGAATATTTTTGCGCTTCGTCGCGTGAAGAAATCCGATTTGGAACATCTCGCAAAAGCGACAGGTGCACGAATTGTCAGCAACATCGACGACTGCGACAAGGCCGCGCTTGGCAGTGCCGGACTCGTTGAGGAAGCAAAAGTTGGCGATGACGCGCTCGTCTACATCAAGGAATGCAAGCATCCGAAAGCGCTCACGATTCTCGTTCGCGGTGGCACTGAACATGTCATTGCGGAAATCAAACGCGCAGTGGAAGACGCCATCGGCGTCGTCGCTGCAGCCTTAACAAGCGGCAAGGTTGTCGCGGGCGCCGGCGCTCCGGAACTTGAACTTGCTCGGCAGCTTCGCACTTACGCTTCCTCATTGAGCGGTCGCGAACAGCTCGCGGTGCAGGCCTTCGCTGACGCGATGGAAGTGATTCCGCGAACGCTCGCCGAGAACGCTGGTATTGACCCGATCGACGCACTCACTGAGCTGAAAGCAGCGCATGGCAAGAAAGAACAGTGGGCTGGTATCAACGTCGAGACCGGGCGCAAGATGGATGCGTGGAAAGCTGGCGTGCTTGAGCCGCTCAAAATCAAGACACAGGCTGTGAGTTCTGCTGCAGAAGTCGCTGTGATGATTCTTCGCATCGATGATGTTATCAATGCGGAACAGTCGAAACCGCCTGAGATGCCGAAAGAGCTTTAGGCTGAGAGTTTCTCGATGACGAGGTCAGCAACTTTTTCAGCGTTTTTCGCTATGATTGTTCTGGCTGCACTGGTTTCATGTCCGTAGATGCGGATGATACCTGCGCTCTCTGCTTCAGAGCGGAGCCCATCTTGAAGATGTGGCCGTCTCTCGAAGATGGTGCCGTTGGGATGACCATCTCTGTCGAAAATCTGGACATCATCAGGCAACATCTTGTCCGGTCGCGGTACAGTTGCAATGACGATATCTGAGTGTGGGATGCTGAGTAGTTTGGCAATATCCCCTTCTATTTTCGTTGCCTGCAACGGAGTGATTGGTTTTCTGACGAGTTCTTCATATTGTTCTTGTGAGACCTCAACGAGGACTTCATCCTTATGTCTCTTTCTTGTTACTATCCCAAGTTTGCCGGGAACAATACCGACGCCAGTCCCATATTTTACATTGTTCAAGTATCGTTCGCCCATCTGGTTAATCCAGTTCCTGCTGGTAGTTCTGAGTGCGACATCGAGATCGCTGTCAATCATGTTCCAGACTTTAGCAGGATCAAGACCTTCGAGTTCGATTGCCCATTGGGCACCTTTTTGCAGAACGCGTTCCATTGCAAGACATCTCTTATGAAAGTAGACGCGATCATAGAGATTGACGTATAGACTCATGAGTTCGGGAATGAGCTGCTTATGTTTTTCGTTAATCCCGTATTGCCCTCTGAGGAAGTGGAGGTTTTCGATAAGGAGGCCGAGTTCGACAGTGTTGGTGAACGCGGCGTGGCGCGCATCTCTAGTTATGTAGTCAAGCTTCTCGGTACCGATGACTTTTGCAGAAACGATTTTGTGAATTGAATCCTGATGTCTGAGTAGTTCGAAGACTCGGTCAGTGTCACCGTTCCTAGACAGCGCGATGCAGTCCTGTATTGTATTTCCTCGCTCATCGCGAACATCTGAGAGGTATAGAGCTTCAGTATGGTCCTTGTGATCCATAGGCAATCCTTCTCGTTCTTTTGCTATGTCGACGAGAAGTTGTTCCATTGCGTGGCAATAGGGTGGATGTCCAAGATCGTGCACAAGTGCATAGTGGCGGAGGGCGTAGGCGTCCAGATCCCCTATCTCTTCGTTCTCTACTAGCTTTTCCGTCACTTTGTGGGTAAGCGCCGCAGCACCGAGGGAGTGGTTGGCACGCGTGTGGTTCAGTCCGTCGTAGACGCTGTTGCTCAGGCCGTTCTGCCTTCGATGGCGAAGCCGCTGAAAGAGTGGGTGGTTGATGATGGGGAGGAAACCGTCGATTGCTATCTGGTCTGGCCTACCGCCAACATCGAGGCTCGTGGAAATTCTGTAATTGGCCATAGTAACTACTGCCAGGGAGTCCTTTACCGGTTAAGAATCTTTGCCTTCTCGTCGAAAACCTTTTAAATCCTCTTTCTCGTGAATGCTATGGAGAGGTGGTCCGATGCCTGAGAACACTGATGAGTATGAGCTGGTCTCCCGGAACAAGATAGAGCGCTTGCAGCACGAAGTCGATAAGGTTCGCAAGAACCCGTTCGGCGACACTTCTTCGAGCAAAGATCTCTTGAGTGCGATGGACAAGCTCAATAAGAACATGTCCAAACTCGTGCATATTTTCGAGACTGCCAATGATGAGATAGTGCGCGATTACAAGGACCAGGCGAACACAACCAAGATTAACAAAGTTCTCGAGCAAAACGAGAAGCTCGCAAAGGGTATTGTTGCGATTGCTGAACTTCTGAAGGAGCAGCGAGAGGTGAATGGCCCACCGAAACCGGCACCTGAACAGCAACCAGCAGAGTTGAACCAAGGAGTGCCTCCTGTTCAGGGCATTCCGCAAGGGACGCGCACCTGGGAACCAGGAATGTCACCGCCGGGTCCAACTCCTGTTCAGTTTAGTGGTCAACCTCAGAATCAACCTCA
>JAAOYD010000008.1 GCA_018221165.1 Candidatus Woesearchaeota archaeon
GTGCTCGAGTTTGACGACACGAACGTCGATGAAATCATGACGCCTAGGTTGGATACCTACTGTCTCGAGATGCACAAGACTGTAACAGAGGTCCTTGACGAGGTGCTCGAGAAGGGCTTCAGCCGCATCCCAATATATAGTCGAAAGATGGACAATATGAAAGGTGTGGTTCTCGTGAACGAAATGCTCAGGGCCGTGCACGCTAAGCAGGGTAAGAAGACCTTGAAGGCACTTATGCAGGATGTGCTTGTCGTTCCGGAAACTCGAAAGATTGATTCGCTCTTGCGTGAGTTCCAGAAGAGTAAATCGCCGTTTGCCATCGTCGTGGACGAGCATGGATTGTTCATCGGCGTCGTTACCATTGAAGATGTTCTTGAGGAGCTCGTCGGTGAGATCTATGATGAACGAGACAAACAAGAACCAGAAGTGAAGAAATTGGACAAGGGAGTATTCCTCGTGCCTGGTCGCATGACGATTGACGATTTGAATGAGCGTTATGGTTTTAAGCTTCCTGAAGATGAGGATTATGATACGCTTGCTGGCTATCTGCTGGACTTGGTGGGAAAGCTGCCGAAGGAGAACAAGGAATACAAGGACAAGTACCACATCTTCGTCGTGGAGAAGGTGCGCCAGAACCGCATCGAGTCAGTCAAAGTCACGCGGAAGAACGGGAAGAAGTAGTTTTCTTGAGGATACTTGGTATGAGGAACAGTCCGAGGGCTGAAAGAATTGTGAGTCCGAGGAATGCTATTTCGAGACCGTAAGCGTCTGCTAGGATTCCGATGAGTGGTGCGCAGATGAAGATTGCGATGCTTTGCATGAAGCCTCCGAGGCTGAGCACTGTTGCGCGATGGCTCGATGCGACATAGTGGTTGATGTAGTCTTCGACGACTGGTAGGATGAATCCCCAGGTGAACTCGCTCAGCGCAAGGATGACAATGATACCCATACCTCCATAGAAGACGAGAGGTACGAAGTTCAACACCATGAATGCGGGGATAAGAATGAGTGCGTATTTCTTGCCAATAAATTTCTCGATCGCATCGGCTTTCAGCGCTCCAACAGCACCGATGAGGAGCCAGATAAAATAGACTGGGCCGAGACCGGTGAGTGAGACTCCTGCATTAATGAGTGCTGGTTGCAAGAGTTTGTGGCTGATAATCATAATGCCCATGAGGAGACCTGAGTACAGTATGAGGCTCCTGACTCTTGGATGCTGTGTGGTGAAGATAGTTGCTTCTTTCAAGTGCTTGAAGAAATGTCTATCTGTGCTCTTTTTGTGGTGAGGTGGTTCGACCATGAATATCGCGAGGAATGTAGTCAGTGAGGAGACACACAGTACTGCAACGAGAGTAGCACTATACCCGCCGTGGGCAGTGAGTGGTCCTCCGATGAGACCGCAGATGGCCATGACTCCGAGCTGATATGCCAATGCCTTTCCCGCTATCTTCTTGTATTCTTTCTCTCGTTTGAGGGCCTTGAGGGTGTCATAGAGCATGGCACTGTCAGTTCCTGAGAGGAATGCGAGTGCCATTCCAAAGAGGGCTACACTGACGAGAATATCTGCCATGTTGTTGGCGATGAGGAAGAAGTAAAAGCTTGCAGTCCAGAGTGCGCTACCAAGGAAGAGGACGTATTTTCGTCCCCATAAGTCTGCGAGGATTCCGCTTGGTACTTCAAGGAGTATTTGAAGTCCTCCAGTGAGGAGTGGGAGCAGCATGATTTGGGTGTAGCTCATACCAAAATCGATGTAGAACAAGGTGAAGACCGGGAGCCAGAAAAGACCGCTCCGTGTCGCTTTCCATATGATGAAAAGCGGAATGTTATATTTGAGTGGTCGTTGCATTGTTGTCATCTCTTTCTCGCGAGCAACGCCAACACTATGCCGAGCGCGTCGTTGAATAGGTCTTTCAACGTGTCTTTCCAGTAGAAGCAGCATGAGTTCCAGCAGCTCGCGTCGAAGCCGCTGATGTATGCGCTGAGAAGCTCGACGATTTCGACGCCGATTCCTAATCCGAATACTAATAACCCTGAGAGGAGGAATGCATGTTTCTTGTACTTTGTTTTCTTGAAGTAATCAACCGCCAGCAGAGTGAGCACGAACGCGGCGAGGATATGCATGTAGGTATCGTAGGTGGTGCCGACAAAACTCATTGGATAGAGAGCGAAGCCTGCGCCTACGGCGTGGAGGTGGATGAGAATGATGCTTGCGATGACCGTGCCGGTTGCTGCTTTCCCTTTGAGCGAGAACCACCAGCATGTGCCAATGAGTGCCGCGGCAATGAGGACTGCACTGAAGAGGTTCTCGCCACGGACGACGCCGACCAGCAGGAGGGCGATTGTGGTGATGGTGGTGATGGCAAACGTTCTGTTGATGTTCATGGCTTTAGTGGGGGGAAAGTCGCTTTATAAACCCTTTTCCTCTTTCTTTCTGCCAATAGCTTTATAAACCTCCCTGAGTTCGCGCAATTGAGCAATTCACGAGAGAATACTATGGGACGAATCAAGACTAAGCCAGTAAAAAGCGCGGGCGATCGTATCTACGCACAGCATGCTGATAAGCTCTCGAAGGATTTCGAGAAGAATAAGGCAGTGCTGCCTGATGTCGCTGAAGTGCGCAGTAAGAAGATCAGAAACATTCTCGCCGGCTATCTGACGAAGAAGGCCAAACAAGGCGAGTAATCGTGGGGTGAGGTGCGATGGCGCCTGGGGATTTGCCAATGGATGACGCTCTAGAGCCTGGAGTCGATGTTAAGGACAATATTATCTTCATCGGCAACAAGCCATTCATGAACTATGTGACTTCTGTAGTTATTCAGTTCACCACGAAGGAAGCTCCCGAAGTCATTGTGAAAGCCCGCGGTAAGTTCATTTCTCGCGCTGTTGATGTTGTTGAAGTGGCTCGCAAGCGCTTCATGCAAGACCAGGTGGAGGTCAAAGGTGTTGACTTCGATTCTGAGGAGTTCACGAACAAAGAAGGGAAATTGGTCCGTGTCTCGACGATTGAGATTACGCTCCTGAAGATTTAAAGTTCTGGGTTATTGAACCGTCGTCCGCGTCGGTACTGATTGTTATAGATGCATTTGTTGCCTATGCGTGCCTGCAACTCATCCTGGTCATTGAGGAAGTAATCCCTTCTGCTGCTTTCCACTGTTGTACGGAAATCACTAGGACATGACATACGTGTTCTATTGTTTGATGGTCTGCGGGTTTGCCCAATTTCCATTAAGGTCATCACTGGTTGTATTGGGTGTCTATGTCTGTGATAAACCATGAGGCCTTGAGAGCCATGTATCATTTAAAACGATTATCTTGAATTTGTTATAGAAAAATGGAAAAAATGATACATCTAACGTTTCCCGAAGGTTTTTAAAAGGAATCTTGCTCCATCGCCTTCATTGGGCCTATGGCGCAGCCTGGATAGCGCGTCCGGCTTCGGTTCGGTTTCGGCCGAGAAGAGACCGGAAGGTCGGGGGTTCGAATCCTCCTAGGCTCATTCTGAGGAATCGTAGATTCCTCCATAATGAACTAGGTGGTGAGAGAGCTTTGCTTGACCATCCTCCTAGGCTCATATTTTCTTTTCTCAAGTACTCCTAAACCTTTATAAAGCTCTCTTCTGAGAATGGGTGTATGGTCTTAGAGCATCTCTTCCCCGAGGATTGGTTGGAGAAGAAGCATCGCTACGCCTTTCTCCTTGCGATTGTGTATTCAACGATTGGCATCGTCGTCGCGCGCTTGTTGTTCCCTGCTAATTCAGGTATTGTGAGTGTCGCAATCACCTCTTTACTACTCATCCCTTACTTGAACAAACTCCTCGAGAAGGAGGAGAAGAAGGAGCTGAAGGAGAAGCGGCTGACGCTCAAGCATTTCTGGCTGGACAACAAACAGGCCATCCTCGTGTATGGTACGATCTTCCTCGGTGTGTACGCGACCTATCTTGCCTACAGCTTTGTCTTACCGATGTTTGGCTTTGATACTGGCTCGGTGTTCCGTGAGCAACTGGCACTCGAGACAAACTTACGTGGCAACGCGTTCCAGATGGAGACATTCCTCAATATTTTCCTCAATAATTGGTGGGTTCTTCTTGCCTGCTTTCTCTTGGCGCTCGTCGCTGGTGACGGAGCGTTGTTTTTCATCATCTGGAATGCTTCGTCCTGGGGCACAATCTTTGGCTTCAGGGCTCTCGAGGCTGCGGTACACGGTGGTGCTTATGGTCCCTTGGCTAATTTGGCGATTATCGTCGCGATTACGTTTCCACACCTTGCTCTTGAGGGTGGTGCATATATCTTGGCTGCCATCTCAGGCGGGGTGCTGAGTGATGATATTGTGTCGAAAAGAAGTGCGATGAGCCGTTTCATCTACTACTTCCTCGCTTCAGGCATTATCTTCATAGTGCTTTTCTTTCTTTATCGCACAATCTTTACATCCTTTCCACTGGTGGCGAGCATCTTGAACATAGTGACCGTTCTCGTCTTGCTCCACTTCCTCTCGTTTGTCTTCGACGATAAGCGACATATGGAGGTCTTTCGCTACAACTATTATCTCTTCGTGGCTGCGATACTCATCTTCTTGATTGGGGCTTTTGTTGAGACTGTAGTGATTGGGAATTCGACTTTGCTGCAAGTTGTCTATATGGCTTCTTTGGGCTTCTGAGAGTTTGTTCCCGTTGCGAGGACAAAAAAGCGAAATATTTATAAACAAGTATACCAAAATGTATACTAAGAGCTACTAGTAGTGTTGACATGCATCCCTCAGCAGAATCTCAGGATATGGTCAGCGTCGGCGTCACTGCCGTCGTCGCGATACTTGCAGTCACCTTGATGGTAGTTAATCTCGTGCCCGGTTCTGCACCGCTTGATATACAATCACCTTCCGTTACGAGCGGTAAGGCCGTTGATTATGGCACGACCTGCAGTCCTATAACTGTGCAGTTTGATTTCAAGTGGCTTGACTTCAATGCCGATGGCCGTTTGGACTACTATGATTATCAAGATGTATTATCTGGTAAGGTTGATTGTAGCGAACGACGTTGTGACCTCACTGCGGATGGTTTGATTGATGACCAAGACCTTACTGCTTTCAATCTTCTCGTCGTGAACGTCTACGACTACGACAATGACGGTTCGTTGACGCGCGATGATCCACGCTTCCTTGCGGCAGTGTTGGCCGGCGATGCTGAATGTACGCGCAATTACGTCTGCGATCTTGATGGCGACGGTCTCGTCTGCGACGAAGACCTCGCTTTGTATACTTCCTTAGTGTACAATTACGATAACCCATAGTTGCGACAAAGGTATCCTCACTTGCGTTCGGGACCTTTGCTGCTTTAGAAGTTGCGACAAAGGTGATAAAATGGCGAAAAACGATCAATTATACAC
>JAAOYD010000089.1 GCA_018221165.1 Candidatus Woesearchaeota archaeon
ATGAGGGAGAAGATAGAGTGGAAACTTATCTGAAGTTGACCGCGCTTACGACTCATAGGTGAGCACCACCGTCCGTCCTTTTCCTTCCATTCCTAAGCGGAAGCGGCCGCTGGTCGCATTGATGCAAAACACGTCATTGGCGACGCTGATGCGCGTGCTGAAAAGTTGGAGCGGCTCGACATGATCATCATAGACAAGGAAGACGTTATTGGGTGTCGGTGCGCGTACCTCTCCTTGAATCGCGTTGATGCGATAGGTAAATCCTGAATTGCCAGGGTAGAGTCCATCCGCCGCTTCGCCGAACACATCCGCATCGATGAAACAAATCATCTCCGAGTCGCAGGGCACCAAATATGTTGGTTCGTGATAGCTACCATAGCTCGCGTAGCGCTTGAAGTCTGATTCGAGCGCGTTCTTGAGATCAAGTTTCTCGACGCTGCAGCTCTGTCCGAGTATCTGGCTGATGAACTTGTAGCCCATGAGGAGAACGACGCCCGCTATCAGCATCATGAGGATGAAGCTAAAGACGTGCTGGAACTGTCCACGTCTACTTCGCATCCTTCTTTCCCTCTTTCTTGTCTTTCTCGTCATCTATGACTTCATCAAGTTCTTTGAACGTGTTGTCTTTGCCTTTCTTACCGACGATGTCATCAAGTTCGTCAAAACTATCTGTCTTCTTGATGGGCTCTTTAGTGGGCTGTGCTTTCTTCGTGAACTTCTTTTCCTTCTTGCCCAGGTCGCGCACATCCACAAAGTCCTCGCTTTCTCCTTCGTCCAACTTCTTGCCTTGTGGTTTCTTGTCGCCGGTTGCTACTTCGGAGGATTCCTCAGTTGGAGCTTCTTCGTCGCCGAAGGCGTCCGCCAAACCCGTGCGTTTCTTAGATTTCTCCGCGAGGCGTTGCTTACCAAGCGCTTTTCGTTTCTTGATAGCTTCGAGCTGTTGTTGACGTTGCTTCTGAAGCGCGATGCGCTGCGCAGGGGTCATCTCCTGGGGTCGCTGGCGATAGGTTGATTGGGATGCGGCAACTGCTTGTTGTCGTTCACTTTCGCGTTCTTCGTGAAGCATGTAGAGCCAATAACCAGCACCGGCCATGATGAGGAGGCCAAGGATGATGAGGATAATGCCAAGGAGTGAGGCCTTATCGTCTTCATTAACAGTGTTGCATTCACCATAGATGTCGCATTCTTCGCCGAAGGCGCAGTCCGCGTCACTTTCACACTTAGTCGCTGGCGGCGTCTTGCAATAGGTGTTCTCACAGATTTTACCAAAGTCGCAATCAGTGTCAGAGGTGCATTCAACTTCCGGCTTTGGTTTCTCGCCACATTGGCCTGCAGCGTCGCAGTAACTGCTCTGACAGTCACCTGTTGATTTGCAGGTTTGGCCGTCACTACAGGTCGGGCAGTCGGCGCCACCACAATCAATGTCTGATTCGTAGCCGTTCTTAATGGCGTCGGTGCAGGTGCCTTTCTCTTCACAGGTGTTACCTTCACCACAGTAATCTGTTGCGCAGTCGGTGCCGACCACGCATTTCTCATCCACTTCGCAAGCGTCGCATTGACCGCCGCAATCGATGTCCGTCTCTAAACCTGCGTCGAGCACGCCATTGTCGCAGTGCTCCTCGGCTGTTGGGATATCCTCATCGACTTCGATAACTCTGAATCCCGTGTCCTCGTTGTCGTTGAGATCAAAGACTTTGTAACACAAACTTCCTTCCTCAAAAAACGTGAGGGTTCTGTTGAGCGTTTCTGTCTTGGCGTAGCTGCACATATCAGGGGTTTCGTTCACACCGAGACGGTCGTACTTGAACGTGTCTGCACATCCACTCTCATCGTCCTCGCATTTCACTAAGACTGTGGTGCCAGTGTCACTCTCGTTTATCTCAAGCCAGGCTGTCGGGTTCTCATGGTCGCAGAGTTTGTCTCCGGGTTCCATCATGAGCGTGCTTCCTGTCAGTTCAGACGCCTTGTTACCGGCCAGGTCAACGGGCCAGATGTGCCAGTGATAGGTTTCGTTTGTTTCAGTCGCAATGGAGGAAAGGAGTTCAGTGGTGTCGCCGCCTTGGTCATGGCCTTCTTCGAGGACGATGTTGCCAGTGGCGTAGGTGATGTTGAATTTGTAACCGTCGAAGTTTGTATCTGGAAGGTCGTACTTGCTCAGGTTGAGTTCGACATACAATGGGTCTTCGCAAAGGTGTTCGGGTACCCATAATCCGGGAGTAGGTGGTGGTGTTCGGTCGACGGTAATCTCAAAGGTTTCATCGACGAGGATGCCGCCGCCGATGTTGCATTCGACGCTGTATTCGTAGTCACCATCGACGATGCCGCCCAAGTCCGCGCTCCACACAACGTTGTTATCGTCAGCCGTGAGGCTCAACGCGGTGCCGTCAGTAAAGACGCAGGGATCACTTCGCACAGGGAAGCTTTCTCGCACTGCTTTGACGCCGAAGACTGGACTGATTTCTCGTGTGTATCGTCCTGGGGTTTCCATGGCGAGACTGGGTTCAATAGTTGGGTCAATGATGATTGATACTTCTTCACTGCTTGACAAGCCAGCACGGTTCGTACAGGTGATGTTAAAGTCGAGCTCAGTGCGTTCCTCATAGGAAGTGAAGAGTATGAGATCTATCCAGGGGAAGTATTCGTAGGCGCCCGCATCACCGCTGTTCAGGATGACGTCGTAGTGGCCCATGCTCGTCGCGATGAGACCATTACCAACCGCTTCACAGTACATTTTCTGGCTCGGGGTGGCAGTGATGGTGATGTTGGTGCGGAGGTTGTTCGGGTCGACGAGAAGTGGCGGGTCAAGTTCTGACGTGAAGCTTGGCGCTGTATCTTCGTAGCCCAGGGTGAACCATTTCAGGACTTCAGGGTTCTCATCATCCTCAGTCTTACAGTAAACGCTGACGATGCCATATTCTTTACTCGTCAACCCTGTGATGCGATGAGTGTGAAGAAGGGCGTCAGGGAAGGTTCCTGTTTCCTGAAAATCACCCATGTAGGTATGGTTTGTGGTGTGGCTGAGACTGTATTTGCACGCCGCCGGCTTAGTTGTGGTAAACTCGGCAGCGAAGGGTCCGGTTGCTGCGAAGCCTGTCTGGAGCACTGCTACTCCTGATGGACTGTTGCCGCTGGGCGTGGCGAGAAGCTTGTTGATGCTGCCGTTGAGGTTGACATCAACGGAAAAAGTTGGCCGGTCATATTCGAACGGAACAACATCCGCGGTGAGTGCTGCGTAGGGTGGCTTTCCTGAGGACTTGGCGACCTCGAGCTTGTAGTCTCCTTCAGGGATGAGGCCTGTGGTGAGTGTGAAAGTGTCGTTCGTTCCTGTGGGTGATGTTTGCGGGTCGTAGTCTGGAACGAGAAGACCGTCAGCGGTGAAGAGGATTGCGCTATCAATGGTGACGGGTGCGCTGTAGATGAGCATGACCGTTCCTGGAGCGTCATGCAACACGCCAGGGTCAAGGTTGGTTATGTAGTCGCCAGCGTATATGCTGGGAAGAAGCAGTATGCTGAGGAGCGCGAAGAGGGAGAGTGTGGTGAACATACCTCTTTTCATGGGATGGAGCCTCAAATGAGCAATGCTTGGAGGAGGATTGTCTCGTTGGTGTCTTGAATATTGACGTCGATACTCTTGACTGGTTCGAGGTTGCCAGCCGGGTCGACAGAGTAGTATTTGATTGTGTAGGCTTGGGCGCCGATAGTTGTCGTGACGAGACCGTTCCATGGCGTTGATGGGTAGCCGCAGTCTGTTCCGCTCGGTGCCATACAGAAGAAACTCTCGATTGTATCGGGTGGGAAGGTGTCGTCGTTCACGATTGGGCCGATGGTGGCTTTGCGGAAGAACGTGAGATCAAGGTAGCTGCCTTCAGAGAAGGGGATAGTAGTAACTGGTGGTTGGTTGTCGCGGTAGCAGTCGCTGAGCGAGTAGGGATAAAAGTCTACGTCTGGCTCTCTGCAGTCGTCGGTGATGAGTTGGCCGTCATTGACTAAGCGCGCATTCGCGTTCTTGACGCAGTAACCACCTTGGGCAGGATAGGGACCCGCATCGTTAATCCATGCGCATGTCCCAAAGCTGAACATATCAGTGCTTGCTGTGAGCGCGTGCGTACCTGCAGTGCGTTCCTCGGCAGTCCAGATGACATCGACGCTTACCGCGCGCCCGTTTTCACAGTCTGTTGGGTTGTCGTAGTAGCGGCAGGCCATCTCTTCTTTCGGCACACAGGTGTCTTGGCTCGGTTCGCCGCCTGGTCCGGTCATGTAGCTGTATTCGTTGTAGTAGCAGCGGTCGCCTTGGCCGACGATGACTTCGCAGAGTTCCTCGTTGCAGAAGCCAAAAAGTTCTGTGCAGCGCGTGCATGGTGCTTCCGCTGTGACACTGGGGTCGGTGCAGACACCTTTCCCGATTTCTTCCAAGTCAGGAACAGGAGTCCATTCGCAGCCTGTGGCTGAGATGCCGCAGGCGTCGTAGCCGCTGCCTTTCTCGCAGGCGTCTCGCGTGTGATAATCGTAGCAGCTCCTAATCTCATTGCAAGGTTGATACGTATCTTCGGCAAAGCCGTCGTTATTCAACACGCAGCCAGTAATGGCTTCGCAACTATTGCTGTCGCCTGGCAACACTTTGGCTGCGTGGTCGATGAACCAGCCAAACGGACCGTTGCACAACTCGCAGTGTCCGATGGGACCGCAGGTAGGTTGTCGGTTCCTGATAAAACATGCTTGGCCAGCCGCGCATTGCTCGTCCATCATGAACTGGTTGGAGGCATTACAGTGTGCGCTTCCGGTAAACGTGCCTGTGAATCCTTGTGGAACCGGGTCGTTCTCTTCGTTGAAACAGGTGGAAAGAGTGGCTCCGCCTTCGAGGCAGTACTCGTCCATGGGCGCGACACAGTTCTGGTCTGAACCTGTTTGGGGAATGAGGTCGCCGTCCTCGTTGACGATGGAGACTGTGTAGCAGTATTCTGTGTCAGCCTCGACAGTTGTATCTCGTGCGCTGCCGGTTCCTGGTTCGACATAGCTCACAAGCCGGCAATCGCTCCCTGCGCATCGCTCAACAAGGTAGCCTTGGATAGCGCCACAATCTGTGGGCGTCCAGGTGATGTCCACAGCTGCGCTGCCCGCTACGGGCGTGGCGATGGTGTCGCTCACCGCAGCTGCGCTGCAACCACCGCGACAATCAAGATCAAAAGTGATAGAGAGGTCCATGTCCACGAGTTCTGTGGAGAAGTCGGC
>JAAOYD010000090.1 GCA_018221165.1 Candidatus Woesearchaeota archaeon
GGTATGGGTCACCGTACCACCATGTTTGTCGCCTATGCTGTCTTCACAGTATGGATGATTTTCGCGTTCTATAAGACAGGGTTTGGTGAGGGAAGTGGTCAATACATTGGCATCAGTCTTCTCGCCTGGTCCTTACCATATTTGCGGCTCATTCCAATGTTGGGTAGAAACGACTACTTCACCTTCGGACTCACCATTATCCCTGTATGGTTCCTCTATATTGCGTTGCACGAGCCGGACTCGCGGGTACTCACCTTCCTTGGCAAGACGCTCTTGTTCATCTACGCCGTTCTGTTGATGCTCCTCCTCATCTTCTTTGTCGCGGGCAAGGATCTCCTTCCGGATGTATCCGCACCTGCAGCCACTGTGGGTGCCTCGCTGAGTAATGTGTGGACTGACATTAAGGATGTCGGCTCAGGAATGTGGGATCGTACAGCCCCTATGTTCAACCCAACGGCGTGGCAGCAACGGATTAACAACACGTTTAATCCCAAGGCGACGCTCTACGCAGGCCAGGTCGAGAACAACAAGCGAGAGCCTCATGGCGTGTACATCACAAAATTAGAGAGTCTCTATCCGAAGACCTACATTGGTACGACACCAACGATTCTTGGTCGCATCGAAGCGAAGACCTTTATCGAGGGCGGCCTCAGCCTCACTCCTGATTGCCGACTGGAACGTCCGAAGCGCAATGGTTGGGATGGCACGCCAGATGTGACTCCTCCTATTATTGTGAACCATCAGCTTGTCAGAGATGTTATGTGTACGTTCCCTGTTGACAGGAACATGACACCTGGTTCCTACAATGCCTACATGAGTGTGTCCTTCGACTTCGAAACATGGGCGTACATTACGAACACCTTCGTCGCGCGTGATGTTATCGCGCAATATCGCCAACAGGGCAAGGACATCAACAAGGAGTTGGACATTGACCCGAACATCGAAGCAATCTACACGAGTGGTCCAGTCAGTGTCGGAATGCACACCACTGCACAACCTATTGATGTTGACCCTGACGCGCACACCCCGATTCAACAACGCTTCGGCTTCACCATCGACGATCGTTGGGAACAGGGTGAGTTCAAGAATTTCTACAGCGCTGACGTGCTCGTCCCTGAACCATTCGAGCTAGAGAAGTGCGCGCCAGTCATACCGTCTATCGAATCACAAGAGGACGGTGTACGCACCTATCGTTTCAAAAAGAATAAGACCTTTGATCCGCGTCTCGATTTGCGTACTGTAACCTGCCAGCTTATCCTGCCAAATAAGGAAGCTGCGTTGAGCGTCATCGGCTTTGGTGAGAAGACGCCAGTGACCTTTGTTGTCATCGCGCGCTACGAGTATGCGGTGGAGAAGAAGACTGTGTTGAGGATTGAACAATGAAGGTATTCCCCATCATCCTATTGTTATTGCTCGTTGTTGCCTGCATGCCGAGGACAATGGAGACTGATTATCATTCAGGCAGTGATGGTATTATCGCGACCTTCACTCCGAAGTATCCCCCGCCTGAGATTTATGAGGGGACAACAGTACCTGTCATTCTCTCAGTTGTGAATCGCGGCTCGGCAAGTGTTGATTATGCTGATATCTATCTCACTGTGAAGACCGACCCGTTCTATGCAAGTGTGTTGCCCGGTAAGTGGGCTGATGAAGGCCCTGCGGGAAAGGTGCTTGTGGGTCGCGGTCCAGGTTTCCCCAGGGGTGATTACCAAGCTTACCAGACCTATGTAGATTTCCACCGCGTCAAAGGCTTGCGTGAATCACCTTCAACCCAAGTGTTCGCGAGCTATTGCTATCCTTATGCTACCTCGTTGGGCACGAGTGTGTGTGTTGATACCAACGCGTTCAACCAGAACGAGCAACGTCAGGTGTGTGCTGCCCAGACGATGACGTTCAGAGACCAAGGGGCGCCCGTCGCTGTCACTTCAATCGAGAACCGGCCGACACCTATCCAAGTTGTGTCGCCAGGAGGGCGGGCATTCATGGACTTGTCACAGCCGGTCTTCATTATCCACGTTGCGAACGTCGGCACCGGCCGTGTTGTCATGCCCGTTCCCCTCCAGCAAGAGAACCAAGTGATGAACGAGACTGCGATGCTCGCTCGCATCGCAGCGGGCCTTTTTGATTTCGAACCCTTGCTCAAACTGCCTGGCCAGGAGGACCGAGAATCTGCCTGCGCTGGTGACTTTGACAAAGAAACATTGAATCAAGTGACGATTAGCGCGACGCTGAGCGGTATTAACTTGACTTGTGACCCTAAAGTCATCACTTTGCATGATGATAAGGGCTTTACCGCTTGCGCTCTTCCTGAGGAAGAACTGGAGGGTCTCTCCTATGCTAATTATCTTGGTGTGTTCCGCGTTGACTTGGGTTATCTTTACCGTGATTCGACGAGCGCTGACGTGGAGATTCTTCGTCGCGAGCCAAGTATTGCCTGGCAGAACTACACAGTGTCTGAGCGTGATGCCAATCCTGGTTTTGTTGAGGGTGAGCCCCGCTGTAACTATTGTGACCGCAGCCCTGGCAGTAGCGAATGCGACGGCTGGCCGGTCAAGGATAAGCAAATGGCTAAAATCAACGAGCCGTTTAGCTGCAGTTGCAGTAAGACTGAATGTCTCACACTCTATAATACGTCTCGCTGCGTCTTCGGTGCCTATTGGTGTCCTGGGACGAGCTATTGCTGCGCGAGGGAGCCATGATGAGAAAAAGTTTAAAAATGCTAATGCTGGGTGAGCAGGTATGAATCGACGCTATGTCTTCCTTAGCTTCCTTTTACTCCTTTTTGCCATCAGTGCCTGTGGCGGTACCAGTCAGAACCGCAATTTCTACGTTATCGATCCGGCCCAGGCGGTGTATTACCAAGGTTTGCAGGGTGTCCAAGCTCGCTTCGATCAGATTCCTCCTCGCTTGTTCTACTATGGTGATGTACCTCGGAGTTCAGTCAATGATTTCCCGGTGAGTGTTGAGGTGTGGAACAAAGGCACCTCCTATACTCGCGGCGGTATCTTTCTCTCAGGCTTCGACCCGAACCTCATCGCCTTCGATGAAATTCCCATCGCCCAAAGCTTTCCTGGTGCGTGTAGTATACGTCTCGGCGATTATTCTCTTAACCAGCTCAGCTATTTCATGCAGTGCGGCGACGATTTCACGATGCGTGGCAACGAAGGTAACATCCTCGATATGATCTCTGTGCGCGGCATCAACTGGTTCGACCAGTGGGATTGGCTCGATAACGTCATCCTTGACTTCACGCAGTTCGAAGGCGGCGAGTGGCGTTTTGACATGGGCCTCGACGATATCACTTTTGGCGCGCGCGAACACGGCCTGCTCCTCATCAGTGTCCTTGCGGGCCTGAGCTTCCAGGAATTCCTCGGTCTTGAGTATCTCTTGGCTGGCAACACCTATGAGTATCCTGGTGGCGAGCTGGATTACATCCAGTTCAACGGTCACTTGATCGACTGGCCGCAAGGCGCCGACCAGATTCAGCAGCACATTATGCTGACGAACTGCTATATGTATAC
>JAAOYD010000091.1 GCA_018221165.1 Candidatus Woesearchaeota archaeon
GCCATCATCGACTACGAAGCGGAAAAACGAGAAGCGGGCACTGCTCTCATTCCTGAGGTCAAGGTCGGCGACTACGTCCTTGTGCAAGCGAAGATGATCGTCCAGGTTATTCCCGAACAGGAAGCGAAAGACGCGCTGCAAGTCATCAAGGAGGCCGGTGAACAACATGACTGAGGTAGGCCTGCTCGTCATGCGCTACGCCTTTCCCTGCGCTGAGATTAGCATCAGGCTCGAGAACCTCTCGCCGCGAGATTACGCAGAGCTCGAAGAAGCTATTCGAAACGGCAAATCCCTGCCACGAAAGCACTTAGAGAAACTCTTCCCCGCGCTCACCAGACGATTGAAGGAAGTCGCGGAGAAAGAAAACCTCCCACTCTACTGGACCGTCGACGCGGTCCACGCATATTTTCTCAAGTACCACGACGAATACATCGATAAAGGTGATGGCATGCTCGGCCAGATGAGCCCGACAGAAAAAGAATTATGCCGCTGCCGCATTGGAAAAGTAACAGAGAAGCGCGACCAGAATGTTCTTGTTCTCGAAACGAAGGATGGAGAGTATCTCGTGCTCGGCCGCTACGTTCCTGAAGCTGAAGTCGGAGATATCATTGCGTCGCACCGTCGTTTCGCTACTGAGCGACTTTCTGCGGAGCAGGCAGCCATGTTCGGATACCGGTAAACATAATCACTCCGCCGAGCAGCAATGCTGAACCCGCTATCTGTTGCCATGCAATCGTGCCGTTCCACGCGAGATTCAACAAGGTCGTGATGACGGTGCCCAATAACAAGATAGCAGTCGCGATGCTCGCGGGTACTCTCTTGAGCCCTTCATAGAACGTAAAAACATAGCCATAGAGGAACGCGCCGGTCACGAGAATCCACAACCAGGAAGCGCCGCTCAAGCCAGCATACAACTGCAACTTGCCGGTCACAGCGAGGTAGAGCAGCAAGTAAATACTGCCGAAGCCCATACGACCGAATGCGACAACGCGCCCAGGTAACTCATCAAGCGTTGTGAGAACATAACGACTCAGCGTCACTTCCCCCGCCCAGAGCAGCGTTGCGAGGATAATTAAAAAATCTCCAAAACCAAACTCAAAACCGGTAATCTTGAGCACCAGAAGGTTCCCAAGCAACAACAACACTCCACCAATCACCATGTTCCGACTGATTTTCTCCTTGAGGAGCACTGCGGCGAGTATTCCGACCCAGATGAACATGGTCTTGTGCAGGAAGCCAGCTTGGGCGGCCGTTGTCATCTTCAATCCAGTGAAGAAGAGCAGGAAGGGAATGGAACCGCCAATCAGGCCAATCAATGCCAATTGTCCCCAGGCTTTCGTCGACAATTCTTTCAGCGTCTTCCATTCTTTCATCGCGAGTACCGTGCTGATGAGGAAGACCGCGACGAGGATGTTCTTCGACGTGGTAAACAGCGCTGGGTCCATACCCTTGACGCCGAACTTGTTGATGAAAATCGAAACACCACTAATCAAAGCGGTTGCGAGAACCAAGTAAAGCCCCTTCTTTTCCATGTCAATCCTGCTGGAGAAACCATATAAATAGTTTCTCCTTAGAACGATGTATGAAACTCCTCGTCCTCGGAAACTCAGCGTTATCCTTCGATAACCTCGCGTTGAAGGTCGGTGGCGCCCTCAAGCCAGAACACGAGGTAATCCATCTCGAGAATCCTTTGGACTTGCTCGAGCACGACCTGGAGCAGGCAGTCATCATCGACGCCGCCATGGGCGTGAAAGAACCGCGGCTTATTGAGGATCTCGACAGGATTAAGCTCGGCAACCTCTGCTCGTTGCACGATTTCGACATGGCCTTCTTCATGAAACTCCTTAAGCGTATCGGCCAGCTCGACCAAGTGCGTATCATCGCCCTGCCTATGCACGCTACGGTGGAAGAGGTCCTACCGAAAGTCCAGGACATCCTGCACAACCTTTAAATAGCCATCTTCTGAACAATTCCTAGAGGTGAGGCTGTGGGGTACTTATTACCAGAAAAGAAGCTGCATGACTTCTTAGGCCTCCTCATGGAGGACGCGAGCTTCGTCGCTCCGGTCCGTAGAAAGAAGGACGACGTGGTCGTTTTCGAGGAATTGGAAAGTAAGCAAGATTTTGACCGGCTCGATTTCGTCGTGAACCCACAGTTCACAGCGAAGAAATTCTTCATGCCTGCCTATGAGAAGCTATTCGAGTACGACATGGACAACCAGAAGCTTACTGACAAGAAAATCAGAATCAAGGAACGTATACTCTTCGGTTTACGATTGTGTGATCTTAACGCGGTGAAGATTCAAGACGAACTGTTCATTGGGAAGCAATATACTGATGACCATTACAAAGCGGCGAGAGAAAACATCTTTCTCGTCGGCTGGTATTGCAACACGCCGCCAAGCAAGTTCTGCTTCTGCAGCAGCATGCGTCTGACGCATTATTACGATCTCATGCTCCGCACTCTTCCGGGCAAGAAGGGCTATATCTACATCGATGTGGGCACGCCGAAAGGTATTCATCTCATCGAGAAGGCGAAGAAACTCAAACTCAAAGAGCACCACGAACACATTCCACCAATCAAAACAAAAAAACACCTCAAAACTCACAACATCCGTCCGTTCTTCGAGAGTGCGGAGTGGGAGAAGATTACCGACGAGAAATGTCTCTCGTGCCAACGATGCACGCATATGTGCCCGACCTGTATGTGCTTTGACATCTTCGACAGCACACAGGCCGACCTCAAACACGGTACGCGCGAACGCACTTGGGATAGTTGTCACAGTAAGTCCTTCACCGAGGTAGCTGGCGGCCATGTTTTTCGGCCATCACGCGTCGCACGCTTCAAACATCGCATCTATCACAAGATTGTCTACTATCCTGAAATCTTCGGCACAC
>JAAOYD010000092.1 GCA_018221165.1 Candidatus Woesearchaeota archaeon
ACAGGACTTTAAGCGTAGAATCTGAGGATTCTAGCCACTCGCCGCCGCTAGCGCTCTGGCGAGTGCGTTAAAGTCCGGTGTTAACAGCAATAAAAGTGAGTAGGGGTCTCGGTGTTGTTTGTTTTGCTGAGAAAACCAGCATTTATTCTTTTGTGAACAGTTGTTCATTATTGAGTTTGAGGTGGTGTGCGCAATGGCCTTAGACATAATCAAATGTATGTTATTTATAAATAAAATTAGTAAGATATATAAATACTGAGCATTATTTCTGCGTTATGCATGAAGTCCTCGCAGCACACAACCCTTGGGGCACGACGCTTGAATATGGTATCGATCGGCTCTTCCACTACCAGGAGATCGTTGAGCTTCTCCATAGGAAAGAAATTCAAGTGCTCTCCGGCATCCGGCGCTGCGGCAAGACCACACTCTTGAAGCAGTGCATGCGCCACCTGCTCGATCAGGGCGTCCCGGCAGAACGGCTCCTCTTCGTGCCCTGTGATGATCCACTCCTCCACCTGCGGACGTTCGACGACCTGCACAATCTTCTCACCAACTTCATCAAAGGGACGGAACGCTACTACATATTCCTGGATGAGGTGCAGGCAGTCAAGGATTGGGAGAAGTACTTGAAAGGGCGTTACGATGCACAGATGAACATCAAGTTCCTCGTGAGCGGCTCCACCGCTTCCTTCTTCGAGCAGGACGTCGCCTCGCGACTCACCGGCAGATATTTCTTCCATCGCATCGTGACGCTCCAATACGAGGAGTACAAACGGTTTCAACCAAGCGGGTCGCTCCTCGAGTACCTCGAATGGGGTGGCTTCCCAGAAGTGGTGCGCGCAGCCTCAGAAAGGGAGCGGGTCGCGCTCCTGCGAAGCTATCTCGACACGATCCTCGACCGCGACATCATCGAACGATGCGGAATCAGGAACAGGGCAGTGGCGAAAGCGCTCTTCGAGAGCCTCCTCATCGCGGTCGGCGGCAGGATTGCCGCCGAGCGGTTGGCGAAACAGTTCAAACTCGATCGTCGGAGCGTCGCCCGGTACCTCGACGCGGCAGCCGACTCGTTCTTGATGTATCGGGTGAGCTTCTTCTCCTCGTCGCGGCGGAAGAACAGGCACATGCTCGAGAAGCTGTACCCATGCGACGTCGGCTTCACCCGTTTGCTCGCGAAACGGTTCGAGCCGGGTCGCGCAGCGGAGTGGGCAGTACTCCACAAGATCGGAACAGCCTCATATTGGTCGAACAGCAAGGGAGAAGTTGACTTCATCACAGAGAACGAAGCGATCCAAGTGACATTCACCGACGACATTCCGGAACGCGAACAGCGCGGCCTCCTCATGTTCAGGAAGATCAGGCCGCGACAAGGGGTAATCGTTGCGAAACGGACAACAGAAAACAGCATCGCGATCGAGGAGTTCCTCGCCAGAGTGTGACAGCATGGAATTGCAGGAAGCAAAGCGAGTCTTCGGGCGTTTTCATCTCGCAGAAGCGCTCAATCCAACCAGCTGGCACTGGATCACTGACGCGAAGAGTGGCTGGTTCGTGCACGAACACCATCCGGAGAACGCTGAGGAACGACATATCAGTGAAGTTCGTGAGAAACTCTCGGCTAAGAACAAAGAGTTGCTCGATGAAGCCTTGCGATCTCTTGCCAAGGCGTGGAAGGGTTCGGGTAATCCTGACGCGCAGAAAGCCGTCGCAACCATCGGAATGCTTCTCAGTGAGAAAGAGAGTTCACGCGTCTGGTCGGTTCCTGACCTATCCATCGAGCTCTACACCGAGAAATCCTCACAGAACTTAGTTTTCCCGAAGATGGTTGACTTCGCCCTCGCGAACGGCGGCGTCCTCCAATCAGCGCGTGAAGCAGTCATCTACCGGATGCACAAAGGCAAAGATGATTTCAGCTATTGGTACTTGACGCGTACCGCAGCTATTTATTATCGGAAGAACGGCTCATTGCTTGTCGCGTTTGATGACGACCCATTCGATAACATCCTGCTTTCCGCGACAGACGAAGGACGAGCAGCAGGCAGGAATTGGGTTGTTGATGTCAGCAGAGTCAGCAAGGCAATCGAGCGTGCCGAAAAAACAGGACGAACAATCAGCGTGACAGCTGAATCTGGGCGGTCTGATGCGATGGACGTCGCTCGTTGTATGATTGGGGACAAATCTCGATTGTATGAACATTTCTTACAAAAACATGGTTACGAACGCTTGTATGCGTGGGTTGTGAAAAGCGGTGATTGCGGCAGAGTTTCAGAAAATGAAGCACTCATCCGGTGCGTCGGCGTCCTCGACGACGGCGACGTCGGCAGCGCCGATATCGACGCCGACGGCGACTACGGCAGGTCCGCTCGCGGGGTGCAAAAAATTTCCATAGGAAACAGAGGTCATAGTGTGGCGTATATAGGTCTCCTGTTGTTCAAGCAGCTCGGCACTGACAACCCAAGAGCGACGAAAGCCTACTTCGAGCAAGTGGAAGACAGTCTCTCGCCGAAGGAGCAGGGTGTGTTCTATGCTGGTCTTGGTGCTTGTCGCGAATTCATCAAGACGAAAGAGGATCTTGACACTATTGTACAGGTGCTTCTTGGTATCGTGCCGAATGCTCCGGAGGATACAACGCATCTTTTCTCTGGTCTCTCGTTGCATCGGTCGCTCGTCCATTCGTTGGAGGAGTTGCGGCTCTTGCTCCTTTTCTATTTGCGGGTCGTGCAGCGGTCGCCGAAGCAGGCGCCGATGATCTATGATAATCTTAAGACCTTGGTCGACGCAGGCCTTGTCAGGAACACGTCGGATCTCGCTGCTGTTGATGCGTACTTGCAGGAGTTCCAGTTCTTATCTGCTGATCGGTATCGGCAGTATCTTTCGCTTGATCCCTCATTGCGTCGTGAGTTCCTTCGGAACCATAAGAAGAAGTACTTGGCGATCGCGTTGGGCGAACAGCAAAAAATCAGTATTGAGGATGCTGATCTTATCTGGTATGCGGTGAACAGCAAGAACCTGACGAAAGATATCATCCATCGAACGCTGGAACGTTATGGTGAAGAGGCAAACAAGCTTTCGCAGACGAGTTTCGAGCCGTTTGATGTCAAGGATCTGAACGAGATTAGCGGGTACAAGCTCGCAAACCCGCTCCGACCAGCATTAGGCAAGATGCTGGCTGATGTCAGCGTCGTCCTCTTAACCGAGAACTATCCGTACGAGAAGATTATGCCGTTACTTGGACAGCGGGCAACAGAGATCAACCACTGCATCCTCCTCTTGACCTTGCAGGAGAACAAACCAGTGAGTGACGACGTAGTTCGTCTTGTCTACGGCGAGGCTTACGAAGCGTTCAAGGGGAAGAATTACTTGCATGATATTGCGTGGATGCTTGCGGTGAAGCACACGGTCGACAGCTCATTCGGTGAGGATCAGCGACGAGAGTTCGCACAAGCAAGCACGCTCCGGAGCTTCAACTACCAGAACCCAACAAAAACAGAGACTGAGACGCTCCTCACAGTCTATAATCGCTTTATCGAGCTGTACAACGACACGATCAAACACGATTTCGATGACAAGGCGTTTCTCGAACGCATCCACAAGCCGAAATCACAGATACTCGCCATCGGCAAAGACTTGAAGAAAATCGTTCCGATTAAGAACAAGACAAAAGTGCACATCCGCTGTATCCCAAGCAAAGCACCACTCGACCTCTTCTACGGCTACTACGGCGAGAACTGCACAAGTGAGTATCCGCAGGAACTCTTCGACGAGCCATTCACCCCTGTCAGAATCATTCAGATGATGAACGGCGAACCCACTATCGAAGGCTGCATCCACCTCTACACGACAGAACACCAAGGGAAGAGAATCCTCGCAGTGCTCGGCGTCGAACCAAGAGGGGACTTCACGAACAGAAGCGACCCAGGAAAACTCTTCACCGCACTCAACAACGCAATCGAGAAATTAGCGAAAAAGCACGATTATGAGTATGTCTGCTACCCGCAGAACGCGACGATGCACAGCAACAGAGGACAAATAGGACAGAAAATCGCCGAACACATCAGGAACAAGGAATCACTACCGCTCGACTTCCACTTCCCAAAAGACCACTCCAGTTACACGACACAGAAACTCCTCATCACCTGGAAACGATAGCACCTCCCAGTCCCTGCCAAAGACCAAGATCCAACAGCTCAAACGAGGAATCAACTTCCTCGGATTCAAACACTTCTACCACCACAGACTCATCCTCCCAAGAAACAAAAGGAAAATCAGGAAGAAGCTCAAGGATTTCCTCGAACAATACCCAAAAAGAGAAATCACACACGAGAAAATCCTCAACACACTCCAAGGATGGAACGCCTACGCAGAACAAGCAAACACCTACAAACTACGAGAACAACTAACTATCACAACAATGGAACAACTCATCACAACATAACCGAGACCCCTAAGAAAGCCTCGCTACGCTCGTTATTAATACACTCACTTTTACAGCTTTTAACATGGCCAAGAGCGGAAAATCTGATGATTTTCCCAACATTCTCGCTAACGCTCGAATGTTCGTCTTGGCCTGGTGTTAA
>JAAOYD010000093.1 GCA_018221165.1 Candidatus Woesearchaeota archaeon
ACCTGTTCCATTTTTGGAACACTGTTCCATAATAGATAAGCTTATATAGAAGTGGCGGCTAATGGGGTGATTAAGGAATACTCCAATGGAACCTGCAAAACTCCTCGAAGGCCTCTTTGACAAGAAAAAAATGACGATTATCAAGCATCTCTTAGACCATCAGGAGCAAGAATTTGGGGTGCGAGAGCTGGCTAAAGCAACAAGAGTACCACCAGCAACCACTCATCGAATCTTGCAAACGCTGGTGAAAATGGACCTTGTAGAAACCAGAAAGATCAAACAACTCAAACTCTACAAACTCACCCAAAATAAAGCCACGAAATTCCTTGACGAGCTCTTAGCTGTGAAGAAATCGGCAATAGAGGAGTTTGTGGAAGGAGTCAAGGGTGTGCCTGGCATCCAAGAAATCATGCAGCACGGCAAGGCGACGAAAGAGAAAGTCAGCCTGCTGGTAGTGGGGCAGAGTGTGGATACAGCCGCTCTGAGCCGCATCGTCGGCGAGATCAAAGAGAAGTACAACTTCACCATTCTTCATATGACGCTCAGCCCGGAACAATACGCCCAGATGAGTTCCATGGGTCTCTACGCAGGTGAGAAGACAACCTTATTCAGGCGTTAAGACGGTTATCGTCGACAAAATGAATTCTTTTCCTATTGTTATTTTCTCAAAGATACTATTAAAAAGAATATACTTTAAAAGACAACAAGCTTTATATACTAGCACCCACTCAAACTGACTAAAAGGTTTTGGCGAGAACTAAACATTCTTCAGGAATAGTGAGTTTCGATTCACGAAACTGAGGATGTGGGCTCCCTCGGGCGCCTTTCGGCAGAGACGACAGTATAGAGATAATGCTCTGCCGCCGATTCCTAACAGTGACGACAAAACAGCGACAACGCCAAGGGGGCAAAAAAATGGACTTTATAGTGAACCGGGCCGTAGAACAAGAACAAACGACAGCAGCGCCAGACTTCGAAGTCGGCCAAGCCAACATCAAGGTAATAGGATGTGGCGGGGCAGGCAACAACATGGTCAATTGGCTCTATAATAAGGGCGTGAAAGGTGCTGAAATTCTCGCGTGTAACACCGACAAGCAGCATATCGACATGGTCGAAGCTGACAAGAAATTCTTGATTGGTAAAGATACAACTCGTGGTCTTGGCTGCGGTGGTTTCCCTGAGAAGGGAGCGGAAGCAGCTCAGGAATCATTGCAAGAATTCAAAGAGGCCCTCCGTGGCGCGGACATGTGTTTCGTCTGCGCAGGTATGGGTGGCGGCACGGGTACTGGCGCTTCACCTGTTGTGGCACAAGTCGCGAAAGATGCTGGTTCTATTGTTATTGGCACGGTGACGATGCCGTTCAAGATTGAGCGAGCACGAGTTGACAAGGCGGAATTTGGCCTCCAGCAACTCCGCCAGGTTTCTGACACAGTTATTGTTATCGACAACAACCGCTTAGTGCAGATTGCAGGTAATTTACCTGTCCAGCAAGCCTTCGCAGTGGCGAACGAACTCATCGCGACCATGATTAAGGGCATTGTCGAGATTATTGCGGTTCCATCACTTGTGAACCTGGACTATGCTGACGTCAAAGCCATCATGACAGACGGAGGCGTTGCAGCGATTGGTGTTGGTGCTTCAGACACGAACAACCGTGTGGAAGAAGCAGTCAAGGGAGCACTTGCAAACCCACTTCTTGAGATTAGCTACGAAGGAGCGACCGGCGCGATTATCCACGTGACCGGCGGGCCGGACATGACCTTGGATGAGATTAGCCGTGTTGGTGAACTCGTCACAGAGAGTATGGACACAGACGCCAACGTTATCTGGGGCGCGCGTGTCGACGAGGAAATGAAAGGCAAGGTGACAGTCATGACGATCATCACCGGCGTCAACTCTCCATGGATTCTCGGCAAGCAAGGCTCGAGGGAACGTGAAGTGGCACGCCAGCAGCTCAGTGACGAACTCGGCATCGAGATCGTCCACTAGAAACATTTTTTCCGATTCACTTCGGTGGTGGCAAAGGGTCAATAGTGACGACAGCAATGCAGTAACGACACACGCAGTAACGACAGAAACGCACACAGTGATGACTGACCCAGCCATCCTTTAACTTTTTTACAGCAAAACAGGTGGGGTATCCTACTCACGTATGTGAGACTTTCTCTGCCTTCACGGTGCTTTCTCACCCCCCACACCCCCCAACCCCCGCACCGTGGAGGACTTTCTGATTAGCGAGAGCGTTGCTGCCTTAGGAAATATACCTACATCTTGAGTAATTACTTATTAGTGGTAAAAATAGAAAGATTTATAAATTCTCATAGCTATAGAATCCTATGCGAACATATATTCCCCTTTTTGTCGCGCTCATGGGCTTAGCACCCTCTGTGCAAGCTGGAGTCGAAGATATTGCTCAAGAAGCAGCAATGCGTCTGCAGAGGGAAGGAACACGAGTTGAAACTCCTGCTCAAGGTCCTTTTGCGAGCGGAACGAATGTTGAATATGTAGATTCATCTGTTCAGAGGGGGTATGAAGTCGATTCTCGCCTCTGGTGTATGAGTGAAGCGTGTAAATCAGGAACAGGTACTGATCGCTTCGACGCACTTGAACATGTCATCACCGACCCTCAGAATCGTTACGAAATCACTATTTCTGATCTTGGAGCTAATGGCTTTAAGGCTAATGAAGGCTCGTTAGAGAAAGATGAAATCATAATCAAGGACAAGCGTGAAGGTGGTCTTGAAGTTAGCATAACTTTTGATGGGAATACTGCCTCTTTGTTCATACCGGTGGGTCAAGATACTTATGTTCATCCAGATCGTTCAACGATACTGAATGCTGCGCCCTTTCTTGACAAAAAATACAAAAACTTGCTTACATGGCTTCAGAATCCCGACGAAAAGACCCCTTTTAACGAAGCAAACTCCCGACGTTTACTTGAGTGGCTCGATGATCTGAAAGCAGAGTATTCTTCTTCTGAATATTCTAATTCTTTGCGAAGCTGTAACTCGTCCCAGTAAGCTTTATAAGCCCCACTCTGTTCCGACGAGAAACATGGCTGAGAAGAAAACCGCGAAAAAGAAGGCGCCTGCGAAGAAAACCGCGAAAAAGGCAGCGCCCAAGAAGACCGCTGCCAAGAAGATTGCAAAGCCAGCAGAAAAGAAGACTGCAGCGAAATCTCCTAAGAATGCAGGTCCCATCCAACCCATGATGAACATCGGCCTTGTCGGCCATGTCGACCACGGCAAAACCACACTGACTGAACGGTTGAGTGGCAAGTGGACAGACACACATTCTGAAGAAATCAAGCGCGGTATCACTATTCGCTTAGGTTATGCGGATACTGTGTTCTACAAGACGCCCAAGGGCGAGTTCACAACTAAAGCCATGGACTCTGAGACGAAAGTCGAGAACGAGCCGTTGCTCAAAATCAGTTTTGTTGACGCGCCCGGCCACGAATCACTCATGGCAACGATGTTATCTGGCGCGACCATCATGGACGGCGCCATCCTCATGATTGCAGCCAATGAAGTCTGTCCCCAACCGCAGACGCGAGAGCACCTCATGGCACTGGAAATCAGCGGCATCAAGAAGATTATGGTCGTGCAGAACAAGGTTGACCT
>JAAOYD010000094.1 GCA_018221165.1 Candidatus Woesearchaeota archaeon
GAGGTAAATCCATTGTTCACCTCTTCTGCGCGAACGCCTTGTGCGCCGCGTGTTTGTAAATGATGAGTTGTAGCTTTTCTTTGCTGTCAACACTGAGCATCTTCTTTGCGAGTTCGATGTCTTCAAACACGTCTTGGACCCATGTCGCAAAGTCGTTCTGATTTGGGCTGACGTGATGGTCAAAGACATGGTCTTCCAGATCTTCAAGAATCTCAGCTAGATGCGCTACGTGTCGTATAGGCTTGCCATTCGCCAAGATAAAGTAGCGTTCGCCACTTGCAGGCCGAGCTAACTTATAGACTTCTATCTTTTTCGCTGGCTTCGCAGGTGCTTTCTTTGCCCGCTTTGGTTTTGCTTTCGTTGTTTTTCGCGCGCGTTTCCGCGGCGCCTTCTTTACAGTTTTGGCTTTCGCCATAATCCCACCCCTTTGGAATATAACTTTTTTCTTGCTTGTTTGTTGTTTTGTTTGTTCTTTTTCAGTTTATTTTTTCTGTTCAGTCATGGTTTTTATTTGTTCAAACTTTCTGTAATCGCTTCTGGCTCTTGTACTGATTGTATCTGTGACGCCAAAATTTCTGATGGTCGCTCCGATAACTCAACCACTTGCGACTCATCTACGGAATTCGCTTTGAGTCGCCACGCGAGGTCGTTCATGACATTCATGAATGCGATGTATGCTTCGTACGGGCTGTCGTACGGGTTGAAGTATTTGTGGACGTCTCCGTCGCTAAACCACTTCGTGCACATGTAGTAAAAATGGTCGCTTGTTGTCATGTAGCGCCATAACTTCATTGTTTCTGGGTCTGCGTTTGTGCCCATATTATTGTGAATTCTGTAGAGTTCGTCAATGGCTGCGTGTTGCATACGATTGCCTAACCACGCGCTCGTATCTCGCTCTATATCCGCCCAGCTTATCGTGTGCGGCACGTCGAGGTCGCCGACCGTGTCATAGCTATCTATTGCTTCGCCGACGGTGACAAAATTATTGTCCGGGTTGCGAAGGAGTGCTTCTGGGAGGTGACGCATGAATTCGAAGATGCCTGTGTCTTCCCATTGGTGTTCTCCGAATGTTTCGTAGTCCATGAAGAGATTGATGACGTTGCCGTTGCCGTTGACCGCGGATACCCATTGCTCGAATTTTTCTACGGTGAGCGGGTGTTCGTTCCAGCTTTTGTTGCCGAAACGGAAGGCGATATCGTCCGAGAGTTTGTAGTTCTTGAGCAGGACTTTTACTTTGTCGCTGCTCACTGGTTTGTAGAGAAAGTTTGGGCTGCGCCAATGCATAATGTGGTCTGCGCCTTCTGTCGCCACGCCTTTGAATCCCATACGCTCAACGAGTCTTGGGAGTTCGTTATTGTAGATAAGTTCTGTATTACGGAAGACTTGTGGTGTGTAGCCGAATAATTCTTTAATCTTGTCTCTGTGCATCTGCACTTGTTCACGGAATTCCTTCTGATTATAGAGAAAACTCAGGCTGTGATAGTATGTCTCTGCTAAGAATTCTACGCATCCAGTGTCCGCGAGGTCTTTGAAGCTTTGGAGCACGTCAGGAGCGTATTCCTCGAATTGTTCGAGCGCAATTCCCGAGACGCTAAAGCTTACCTTGAAGTCTCCTTTGTGTTTCTTTATGAGATCTAAGAGCATGCGATTCATGGGCAAATAGCATTTTCTTGCTACTTTGAGAGCTATCTCCTTGTTCTTTTCATCATCAAAGTATTCTTGATTCTTCTTTATGTCGAAGACACTGTAGTTGCGTAGCCGTCTTGGCTGGTGTACTTGGAAATAAAAGCATATGCTGACCATTTATTCTTCCTCTTGTGTTTCTCTCTGTCCTCTTTTGTGACTATTTTACTATTTATTTTGTATTATTGCGTTATTGTGTTATTTCGTTCTTGTTTTACGTCAGGCTTTTTGTGCCTCCGTAATTCTTATGCCATCCGGGGCGACCCCATGCTGCTCTGATTGCTTCGTCATAGACACGTTCGCACTCAGCAGCTGGCGTGTCCCAAGTGAATGATTTGATTTCGATAAGTCCGTGCTCTTTGAGCATATCATGCATCGCAGTATAGTGGAGCGCGGCGAGCATCTTATTTGCGAGATCGTCCGTATCCCAGAAATCTGTTTTGAGCGCGTTCTGAAGAACTTCCGCTACGCCTGATTGTTTACTGATAATGACGGGTGTTCCTTGGCTCATGGCTTCGAGCGGTACGATGCCAAAGGGCTCACTGACTGAGGGCATGACGAAGAGGTCTGCCATACGATAGAGTTCGTCTCCTTGTTCGCGGTTAACGAAGCCTGGGAAGAGCATTTTTGTTCCGAGTCCCATGTGCGCGGCTTTTTCTATCATACGTGGTAACATATCACCGGTTCCGGCCATGATGAACTTGACGTTTGGATCGATATCGATGACTTTGCGGGCGGCTTCAACAAAGTATTCTGGCCCTTTTTGGAGTGTGATACGCCCGAGGAAAAGCACGATTTTTTCGTGTGGTTTGATTGTTGCTTCTCGCATACGGAGGCCTTCTTCGCTGAACTCGACGCTGTTATGCACCACCCGTATTTTTCGTTCTGGAATGTAATATTGGTGAATGCAGCGTTGTTTGACAAAATCGCTTACTGCGATGACCAAGTCTGCGTTCATCATGCCGCGTCGCTCGAGTGAGTAGACGTGTGGGTCTGCGTGTTCGCCACCGCTCTTATCGAATTCTGTAATGTGGACGTGTACCATGAGTGGTTTTCCTGTGGCTTCTTTTATCGCGATGCCTGCTTGGAAGGTTACCCAATCGTGCGCATGAATGACATCAAATTCTTCTGTCATGGCTATTGCGAGTGCTTGTTGTGCGTAGCGTTCCACTTCTTCTAGAAGATTTGCTCCGTAGATGTGTTTGCCGCCTTTTCCTTGCTCGTTTACCAGTGTTAGGTAACGTCTGTAGCGTTCGTCGTAATCCGCACAACTGTCGTAGGGCATACCGAGTAGACTGTCTACTTCTTTGATGGTGATTGGAAGATCGTGTTCATTGTCTGCGATGCGCATCTTCAAGAATGGATTTTTTTCTTTGAGGTCTTCGGGTCCTTTAGGCATAACATAGGTTACATGATGTCCTCTACGGACTAGCGCCTTGGTTAGTGC
>JAAOYD010000009.1 GCA_018221165.1 Candidatus Woesearchaeota archaeon
AACGAACTCCGAGAAACCGACCAGGAGATCGCCTGCTACAACGGCGACCTGCACGACAGCCACCTCGCTTTCTAGCAAAGCTTATATGTGTATAATTGACTCCGAACATATCATGAAAGTCATTGGAACAAACTACGAACTCATCCGTAATAATCTCCTTCAGTTTCCCAAACCCCTTAGCAGACCAATCGGTGAACACGGAGAAGGAGAAAGAATGATTCAACGTCGAGTGTTTGACAAGGAAGTTGAAATAAATCGTATGAAAAGGGGTAATTACACGCCTCTTAAACAAGTTGATATCTACAACCTCTAGACACAACCTTTAAATAGCCTCTCCGTCGGAAAACACCTTGAGAGGTGGTGGTGTGAAGCTCATTTTCCATGGGGCCGCGCGTGAAGTAGGCCGAAGCTGTATTGAGATACAAACTGAGGGTGACCGCTACCTCCTGGACTGCGGCGTCAAGTTCTGCAGAGAAGGCTACAAGTACCCTGAGGGTGTGTTCAAGGTAACCGAACTGGACGGACTCCTCATCAGCCACGCTCATCTGGACCACACCGGCGCCTTACCATTCATCGAGCACTACAACCTGGTCTGTCCCATCTTCCTCACCCATCAAACCATGGCCATCACTAAAATCCTTCTCAAGGACAGCTACAAGATCGCCCATGTCAAGCATCTCCACGCAGCCTGGAACAAGACAGACCTCAGACAAGTACAGCAGGACGCGCACAAGGTCCACTTCGACAAGTGGTACAAGCATAGAAAGCTCAAGTTCATGTTCCTCAACGCAGGGCACATCCCTGGCAGCGCGATGATTCTCTGCGAGGCAGAAGGAAAACGCGTCCTCTATACTGGTGATTACAACACTCGTACCACGAGATTGATGGCGCCAGCGGACATGGCGAAGATTGCAAAGGAACACGGTCCCTTCGACGCGCTCATCACCGAGGTGACCTATGGCCATCGCACACTTCCTGACCGCACCGAACTAGAAGAGAAGTTCATCGCGAGTCTGAAACGTGTCATCGCTCAAGGAGGTACAGCATTAGTACCTGTCTTCGCTCTTGGGCGTTCACAGGAGATTCTCATCATGCTGAGCGAACACGACTTCGACTGCCCCATCTATTTCGATGGTATGGCAAAGGAAGTCACCAGAAAGATTCTCACAAACGAGAGTACCTACGTCATCAACAAGGACAAGCTGCATCACATGCTCTTCGACCGTGCCGAACTCGTGGCAAGTCAGGACCGACGGGCGCAAATCGCCCAGGAACCCGGAGCGAAGATTATCATTACCACCTCTGGAATGATGCAAGGCGGACCTATCATGGCCTATCTCAAGCACTTGTGGCACGAACCGAAGAACGCTATCTTCTTGACAGGCTACCAAGTGCAGGGAACCAATGGCCGCCACCTGATGGAAAAAGGCTATGTGCATATCGATGGGTGGAAAACTCCTGTGAAGTGCGAGGTGCAGAAGTTTGATTTCAGTGGCCACGCAGACATCAATGATATCAAGAAGTCAATCTGGCAGTCGCAAGCAAAATTAGTAATTTTCCAGCATGGTGATCCTGAAAGTGTGGAGAACATGCTGGCTTGGGCAAAGGAAGAGACACCCTTCGAAGTGAAAGGGCCTCTTATTGGAGACATCATAGAACTATGAGGTGAGCATAATGACTATTTATGGAAATCTCGATTTCGTGGACAAGCATTACAAGCCGACGAAGACTGACGTTCGACTGGCATACACTGTAACTCCTATCAAGGGCACGACCCTCGTCCGCGCGGCGGAATACATCGCTGGCGAATCCAGCATTGGTACCTGGACGAAGATTATGACCATGAACCCGCACATTGCGAAGACGCTCAAACCACATATCTACAAAGTTGACAAGAAGCGCAGTGTTGTGAAGATTGCCTATCCTGAACTCTTATTCGAGCCTGGCAACATGCCTGGCATCTTGAGCAGCATCGCAGGGAACATCTACGGCATGAAGGAACTCTCAAAACTCCGTCTTGATGACATCGGCTTCAGTGACAAGCTCCTGAAGAGTTTCAAAGGCCCGCAGTTCGGTATTGCAGGCATCCGGAAGTTTACGAAAGTCAAGAACCGACCGTTACTCGGCACAATTGTCAAACCAAAGGTCGGGCTCACCAGCGAGCAACACGCTGATATCGCCTACGAAGCTTGGATTGGCGGGCTTGACATCGTGAAAGATGATGAGAATCTCACCAGCATGAGTTTCAACAACTTCGACAAGCGCATGAAGTTGACCTTCGCCGCCAGAAGAAGAGCGGAAAAGGAAACTGGTGAAGTCAAGATTTATCTTGCAAACATCACAGCTGAAACTGATGAGATGAAACGGCGCGCCAAGCTCGTGAAGAAACTCGGTGGCGAATTCATCATGATTGATATTCTCACTGCTGGCTGGGCTTCAGTGCAGACCATCCGCAACTACGCGCAGAAGCTTGGCCTGGCCATCCACGCGCACAGAGCCATGCACGGCGCATTGACGCGCGACAAGAAGCACGGCATGAGTATGTTGAGCATCGCAAAGATTTCCAGATTAATCGGCGTCGATCAGTTGCACATCGGCACGGCAAACATCGGCAAGATGGAAGGCGCGCCTGATGAAGTGCTGGCCATCGAACGCGAGATAGAAAAGGAAGTGGTGTACGCTGATGAAGTACATCACGCCTTGCATCAGGATTGGCATGGCATCAAGCCAGTACTCGCAGTCGCATCAGGTGGTCTCAGCCCGCTCGCTATTCCAAAGCTCGTCTCTTTGATGGGAACTAACATCGTCATGCAGTTCGGTGGCGGTTGTCACGGTCACCCTGACGGAACTCGTGCTGGCGCTACAGCTATCAGACAATCCTGGGACGCAACAGAACAAGGTATTTCCCTTTCCCAATACGCGAAGAACCATCCGGAACTTGCAAGAGCCCTCATGAAATGGGGTAAAAAGAGTGTGAAGAAACGCACGAAGTGAAAGTATGAAACTCAAAGTTCGGTTAGTTGGTATCGAGACAGGATTTACCCCTGTCGTCACCATCAATCATCTCGACGCGATACGTTACGACTTGCATCCACGAGATAGGGTCACCGTAGAGACTATTGGAAAGGGGAAGCGTAAAGTTATCGCCGCAGTCGATGTCATTTCTACAGACAAGAGCATCAAACAAGGTGAAGTCGGTGTGCTTGTGGAAGTAACAGAAGAACTTAGTTTGAAGGAAGGGGATATTGTTGACATCCACCCCGCACCAAAACCTGATTCGCTCAAGTATATCAAACGGAAAATGGATGGTGAAGCGTTGAGCGCGCGTGAGCTCGACAGAATCGTGAAAGATATCGTGGCAGGTTCACTCTCAGAGGTTGAACTAAGTTTCTTCGTCGCAGCAGTGGTGATGAATCCGTTGAGTCTTGAGGAAATTACTGGCTTAACGCGTGCCTTGACAAGAAATGGAAGTCGGTTCTCAACAAAGAAACGCCCAGTCGTTGACAAGCACTGCATTGGTGGCATTCCAGGTAATAGAACAACGATGATTGTCGTTCCCATTCTCGCAGCGTTCGGACTCACTCTTCCCAAGACGAGCAGTCGCGCCATCACGTCACCAGCAGGCACTGCTGATACAATGGAAACCTTAGCAGATGTGGAGTTGTCGCTGGAGAAGATGGAAAAAGTTGTCGCAGAGACCGGTGCGTGTATAGCTTGGGGTGGTTCTTTAGGACTTGCGCCTGCCGATGATCGTATCATTCGCATTGAAAAGCCGATGAGCATCGACGCTTCGGGATTGATGTTGAGCAGTGTGATGGCAAAGAAGTTCAGCGTTGGCGCAACGCACATCCTCATCGACATCCCCTATGGACGCAGCGCGAAGGTCTCGTCACGTTTCAAGGCTGAGGAGTTGAAGCAACACTTCCTTTCGCTTGGAACATTACTCGGAATGAAACTCACTGTGATGCTCACCGACGGCAACCAACCCATTGGTAACGGTATTGGTCCTGTATTAGAAACGCGTGACGTGCTCGCGGTACTGCAGAACAAACCTGACGCTCCGCAAGATTTCAAGGAGAAGTCGTTGCGTCTCGCTGCTGAACTTCTTGAGTTCGCGGGCGGCTTATCAAAGCGTGCGAGTTATGAAGTTGCGAAAGATGTTCTTGAAAGTGGAAGTGCATGGAAGAAGATGCAGGAAATCATCGCGGCTCAAGGTCCACCGAAAGAACAATTCAAACTTGGTCATCTACGCACAAAGCTCCTTGCAACGCATGCTGGTACTGTCAAATCCATCGACAACAAAGCCATCTCGAAACTTGCTCGTCTCGCTGGTGCGCCCATCACGAAAGGTGCTGGATTGTATTTGCACAAGAAAGTCGGTGACAAGGTGAAAAAAGGAGAACCATTATACACTGCTTACGCTGATAGTACAGAGAAGATCAGGCACGTCAAACTCTATCACGAAGAACTCAAACCATACCGGGTAAAATGAACGATTTCAACAAGTTGATAGACGACATCAAGACCTTGAAGATTCAAGGCGCTGAGAATGTCGCACGCGAAGCGCTCAATGGAATAGGCCGCTACGAAAAGGAACATGGTAAGCTCCCTTCGAAACTACTTGTGAAGAAATTGCTCGCGACCCGCTCGACCGAACCAATGATGCGGAACGCTGTTCGCTATTTCATGGAGCACGCGAAGCACGGCGACCCTGGAAAGGTACTGAGTTATCTCATGCACGGTTTTGATGAGGCTGACGGGAAGATCGCGAGTTACGCTGCCGGACTCATCACTGCAGGCGGAACCTACTTCACCCATTGCCATAGCAGTACAGTCATAGAAGCGTTTTTGTGGGCGCGCAAGGATGGAAAACAGTTCTCAGTTCATAACACAGAAACTCGACCGTTATATCAGGGTCGACTCACTGCGGAGGATCTTGCTGCAAACAACATCCCAGTGGTGCATGGTGTTGATAGCGCTGCTCGTGTCCTCTTGAAGGATTGCAAGGCAGTCTTCCTCGGCGCGGACGCGTTGTTGAGTGATGGTAAGGTGGCGAACAAGATTGGAAGTGAGATGGTTGCTGAGTTAGCGTTCGAACGCGACATCCCTGTGTACATACTCGCCAACTCATGGAAGTTCACGAAGGCCACAAGTGAGGAATTCCAGAAGCGTCTGGAAAAACGCTCAGCAAGCGAAGTTTGGGAGCGACCACCAAAAGGTGTTGAGGTAATGAATAACGCGTTCGAATTCATCGACCCACGCTTCATCACCGCGGTCATAACTGAGCAAGGTATCCGCGATTCTCGAACTGGTGCGCAGGAACTTGCAAAACGTCATTTATAGACGACAAATCATAATTGACTATTCGCAAATAGTGAGAAATCTTTTTATACGTTATAACATGCCTTCATTCAAAGGGGGTGAGTGATGGGCTTTTTCGGATTCTTGAAAAAACCGGCAGTAACAGCACCGACACAGCCACCGGCAGCACAACCTCCAAGCGAAGTACCTCCTCCACCAACTACGACTCCTGGAGCCACTCCATCTTCTGCTCCTGACAAGCCAGGCGAAGTGCCACCTCTCGACGTAGCTCCGAGTCCTTCCTTGATGCAACATGAAGATGACTTGGGTTTCGAGAACGAGATTCCAGCTGAAGAAGGCACTCCTGAAATCCCTCTTAATCTTCCTTCTGAAGATACACCACCTTCTGACGTACCCGATACTCCACCAACCCCTGACTTACCTCCCGTTTCTGATACTCCAATGGGTGGTACTCCAGCAAATCCAGAATTACCCCCTGCACCAGATGCAACTGAGGATATGATGAGCGCACCCGTTACTGAAGTACCACATACTACAACTTCTGAAGAAGACGATGGTCTTCTTATCGAACATTCTGACAAGCGCGTACTTGCTGTTGACTTGCCACCAATGGGTTCTCAACCGGTTGAAGTCGAACCTAAGTCATGGAGTAAAGAGCCAGAAGAGCATACGTTGCCTTCAATGGCAAGCAATGATGCTGTTCCTGATTTCACTGATGAGGAGATTGCCGCAGCTGAGGAACTCGAACCGCATCCTGAGGTGCGTACTGAAGAGCTGCCTGGTCTTGACCCACTGCCGGAACTCCCCTTCGAGACTGTGGAGAGTTTGTATGTGCCCGCTGTCGCATATCGCGAAGCCCTTGGTACAATTAGCAGCTTTCAGAAGTCAGTTCACAAGGGCGATGGCGCCTTAGACAAATTCACCCAGCAAATCACAGCTCATGGTACTGAGCTTGGTATTTTCGCAGAAAAATTGAATATGATGCAAGAGGAATTGATCCAAATGGATAACGTCCTGAACGAGAGGTGAAAAGATGGAAGCAGCGCCCCTCTTTGTCAAGATCGACAAATACAAGGAACTTACTAAAGTGCTCGCAGCAGTCGATGAGAAACTGCGCGAGTCCAGCGAACTCCTCGAACGTCTCGATACGTTGAAGGAGCAAGAAGATGCGCAGTTGGCTGCGTGGCGGGCCTCATTGGATGATGTTCGTGCGCGTTCCGATGAACTGCACAGCCACTTGTTTAAGTGATGCCAATGAGTTACTTCGTCAAGATCAGCGACCCAAACGGAGTGCGAAAGCGCCTCCTGGAGAGCAGCAAGGACCTGCTGCACATGCTCCGAGGGTATCATCACCTTCTCGAGATTAGGGATGAGAAACG
>JAAOYD010000095.1 GCA_018221165.1 Candidatus Woesearchaeota archaeon
GGAAGATTATCAATCTCATGCAGCCGCAACGCCACGGCCAACGTTTGCTCAGAGGTGGTGCGATGTACCTTCCACCACCAGAAATGTTCAATACGAAAGCCGCGACCGCTGATCAGATTGCTGACCGGTTGCTCGCGAGCCAGATGGACTCTTTAGTAAAGGCCATCGCTATCGATTTGAGTTTCGGCGGTCCCTACGCTGAAGAAGTGTGCAAGCGTGCCGGTGTTGACAAGGACGCGAAGCCGAAGAAAAAAGACGTCGAAGAGATTGCGAAGATCGTCAAGAAGATGTTCAAGGAGAAAATCCGTCCGCTTGCGGTAGGCAAAGAAATTTTTCCCATCAGAATGCAGACGAAGAAAGCGGAGAAGGAGTTCACGACCTTCTCTGAAGCACTCGTGACAGTCATTCCTGAGATTGAAGAAGCAGTCACGCCTGTCGCCAAGGGCAAGTCAAAGAAAGATAAAGTGGAAGACATGCTCGAGCAGCAAGAACGGCTCCTCAAAGGCTACAAGAAGAGCGCGACCGAGAACCACGCGAAAGGCGAACGTATCTACGAGCGTTATCAAGATGTTGACAAACTCCTGAAGGCCGTCAACAAAGACCGGAAGATAATGGACTGGAAAGCTGTCAAGGAAAAGTATAAGGATCACGTTATGAAAATCAACGAGAACAAAGGAGAGATTGTTATCGAGTTGTAGACTATGGGATACTTCGAGAACCGCTACCTGAAAATCTGCCCTGACTTTAGCACAGAAGTTGAGGAACGCAAAGCCTTACGTGTGAACACGCTGAAAATTGAAGTGTCTGAAATCACGAAACGTTTGGAAATGAAAGAAGTGAAAATAGAAAAGATAAAATTTCTTCGTAAAGGGTATTATTACGAAGCTGAATTCTCCTTAGGTGCGACTCCGGAATACTTGATGGGGTATTATTACTTGCAAGGCGCCGCATCACAGCTTGTTGCTGAAGTGCTCGACCCGCAGCAAGGCGAGACCGTACTTGATATGGCTGCCGCTCCGGGAAGTAAAACGACACACCTAGCGCAGCTCATGAAAGGCACAGGCACGATTGTCGCGCTCGACAGCAATGTGCAACGACTTGCGAGTTTGCGAAACAACTGCGAACGCTTGATGGTCAAGAACGTGCTCATGTTCAAGAAAGATGGACGTTTCATCGCCGATTTAGGCATGGAATTCGACCGTATCCTCCTCGATGCTCCTTGTTCTGGCAACTTTTGCTCTGAAGAAGGTTGGTTTAACAAGCGAAACATCGAAGACATCAAACAGAACGGTCGCGTCCAGAAAGCACTCCTCAAAGCAGCCTACAATGTGCTCAAAAAAGGCGGAACGCTTGTCTACAGTACTTGTTCTCTCGAGCCTGAAGAGGACGAGTTAGTGATTAATTGGTTCTTGGGGAAGTACGACGACATGCAACTCGAGAAGCTTGACTTCGAGTTAGGTGATGAGGGTGTTGTGGAGTGGGAGAACAAGCAACTCAACCCCGAACTTGCGAAGACGCGACGCTTCTGGCCGCATAAGACGAACACAGAAGGGTTTTTCGTGGCGAAGTTACGGAAGAAATGAGAGCTTTTTTATACAACTTCTTCAGAAGGAATAAGTAAGAGTGTGAGGGAGTGATAGTATGGATAGGAAGGGAAAGATAGCATTGATTATGACGCTCTTTGTGGTCACCTTGCTTGTCGTTAGTCTAGTAGTGGCTGCGAGAGGAGGAAAAGCTCCGCGCGCGGTAAAGGAGTGCCGTGATGGTATTGACAATGATGGTGATGGCAACACTGACTACCCAGCGGATTCAGGATGCAGTTCAAAGAACGACATCGATGAGACTGACTGTGGCGATGGCGTCTGCGAAGGTGGTGAGACTGTTGGTAGCTGCCCAGCTGATTGTTCTCCACCTGATTCCTGCAGTGATACTGACGGTGGCAATTATGTCTGGACCTTTGGTACGACTTCAGGTTATTACAACGGGAACCAGTATAGCAACGACGACTACTGCGTCGACGCGAGCAATGTGAACGAGTATTACTGCAATGGCAACTACGAGACGAGCACACAAACCAGTTGCGGCACTGATGCTTCATACGACTACTGTATCGGCAATGTAATCTGGCGAAACTCCACGGATTTCTCCTGTAGTGGTGGCGCGTGTGACGCAAGCTATTCGAATGTCGAGATTGAGGATTGCGACGAGAGTGACGGCTACGGCGCGAACTATTGTAGTGCTGGCGATGTGTACCGTGACTACTTTGACTACTCTTGTAACAGCGCAACGTGTGAGTATACACAGACGCCTAATCTCGTGCAAGACTGCATCTGGGGCTGTACTGTAGGCGCGTGTGACCAACCCCCTGCTGACTCGTGCACCTCAACAGATGGGAGCAATCCCTACGTCTTTGGCGGCCAATACGGCTACTTCAACGCGAGCCTGTACAACGTGAGTGATGTCTGCAACGACGCATTTGTGCTGACTGAGTACTACTGCAGTGGCGACTACCTGGATAGCTTCACGCACAACTGCACGTGGAACGCGACTGGCTGCAGCAACGGTGCCTGTTATATCTAAACCCTTTAGAATTTTATTTTTTTTGATGAAATACTATCCATATAGAAAAGAATTATTCTCCGAGCCTCCCCCAAACTCCTTCTAATTCTCCAAAGACCGCCGGAAAACGGCCAGAAAGTCACTTATAGGCTCTCAGCTGCATCTCATCACAACTAATGAAGGTGAAAACCATGGGATTAACAGACAAACGAGAGAAGCTCCTCAAGGAGCTGCCCATCATCAAGACAATGGTGAGCAAGAGCAAGGACGGCAAGTATCTCATCCACAAGACCGAGATAACCCACATCAAGCCGATGACGTACTACCAAGCCATCCTTGACAACAACGTCCAGGTGCAAGAAGAACGCATCGAGGACGAACTGGCTGCAGCGCTCGACGCTGCGGCATAAACAACTTTTTTTCTAGTTCTTAGAATGAAAAGAAAGTAGGACAGCGGATCGCCCTTCCCGCACAGAAATGCAGTACCAAACAACACGCGGGCGCGCTTGACTTCCGAGTTCGAAATGGGATCGGGTAGTACCACGCCGCTATGACCGTCCTACAGGCTGAGAACTATGGTTTGTTTATAAAGCTTGCTGTTCGCAGAACGGTAAGCCCCGAACGTTAGTGAGGAAGCTATCACTCCATATGCTTGTAGCGAAGCTGCCACAAACTGGAGCCGACGATGGCAAGAACAAGCAGAACTACCAAACTAATCAGCAGCAGTCGAACCTTCCAGAAGTTGTAGGGGAGATAGGGGATAATTTCAAGATTGTAATACAGCTGACCCAAAGCCATGTCAGGGTAGGGCACTCGTGGAGGCGCGAATCCACCGTGGAAACTGTTCACACCGAAGACAAATTGGTCATACAGCGGTTTGAGATTCTCCTCAGTGATGTATTCACGATTGTGATGCAAATCGACTACGCTAAGATACTTGCC
>JAAOYD010000096.1 GCA_018221165.1 Candidatus Woesearchaeota archaeon
TGGGATTAGCCATTCCTATTGTACTCAGTCTCGGCTTCCTCGGTGGCGACATCTGGCATCGACTCAAGAAGATTAACCTCAAGTATATCGAGGACCAGAACCCGTCGATGCGCGAGATGCTCCGCACGGCTGCGGATAACAAGGATGCTGAGTCACTCATGGCGCATGCACTCTTTGCTGAGGTCATCCAGAAGATGAAGCAGGTGAGTAGCGGTACCTTCCTTGATTTCAAGGAGATGGGTATCAAGATAGGCGCGATGTTCGCGCTGAGTATGGTTCTTGTTAGTCTCGCGTTCTTCAACGTGAACATCCAGAAGTTTGAGAATCCACTGGCGGGTGTTGGTGACAGTATCGGAGGCTTTGCCGGTGACATGTTCGGCGACGGCTCCATTCCCGAGGCGAACCTTGACCAGGCTGACGAAGGTATCTACGGTGACCCGAGCATTGCCCGTCTCGGTGACGAAGAACTTGACATCACACTCCAACAGAGTCTTACCCGTATTGATTTCAACACTGTTGATGATGCGGACCCGAGCAGCGACTACCCGGATAGCTATCCTGTGGACGTCTCGGCCCAAGCGAGCGAGGCTTATACCGCCGGACTTGAGGACATTAACGACCGCAAGACCGCGGCTGAATATTCCCAACAAGTAAAATGACACTACTGAGGTGATCCCTAATGGCAGATGCTGTCAAGAACATTGAGAAATTGAAAGCTACATTTACGAACGTCACGAGTGAGGTGGCGAAGAAGATTATCGGACAGGAATCCGTAATGCAGGAGATACTAGTTGCGATTCTCTGCGACGCGAACGCGCTCCTGGAAAGCTATCCTGGATTGGGTAAGACGAGTATGATTAAGGCAATCGCTGAAGTCATGGGACTCAAGTTTGCCCGTATCCAAGGTACACCGGATCTGATGCCAAGCGATATTATCGGTACCTACGTTATCGAGGAGAAGGATGGGAAGAAAATCTTCAAGTTCCAGAAGGGCCCTCTCTTCGCGAACATCATCCTGATGGATGAGATTAACCGTGCCACGCCCAAGACCCAAGCGGCCTTGCTGGAGAGCATGCAGGAGAAGCAAGTCACTGTGGGTAACCAGACCTTCCCATTGGACTTGCCGTTCTTTGTCCTCGCGACCCAGAACCCTATCGACCAGGAAGGTACCTATCCATTACCTGAGGCGCAGACCGATCGTTTCCTTCTGAAGATTTTGATTGACTACCCGAAGTTTGAGGATGAACTTGAGATTGTGGAGCGCTACACTAAGGCGACGGAAGTGGCAAGACTCAAGACGCTGCTCAGTGGCGATTCGCTCAAACTCTTGCAGAAGCTGACACGCCAAGTGCCGATCGCGAACGATATCAAGCGCCGAGCGGTGGAGATTGTGACAAAAACACGCAAGGTGCCGGAACTCATTGAGTATGGTGCCAGTCCGCGTGCCAGTCTTGGTATCATCATGGCGGCGAAGGCCCGCGCGCTTATTGACGGACGCAAGTATGTCTCGCTCAAGGACATCGAACAGATGGCCCACCCTGTGCTACGCCACCGCATCATACTCTCGTTCAAGGCTGAGCGTGAGGGCAAGACGACAGATGATGTAGTCAAGGAATTGTTGAAGTAGGCTGAAAATGGATTTCGCGAAGATTATGATACGCTTATTCGCTGTCATATTCTTAGTCGCGAGTCTAGTGAGTGTCTACATACTTCCTTTTGATTCCGCCTTTCGCAAGACTATACCATTCATCTTCGTGTACGTTATTTTCACGATTCTTGTCTTGTGGCTAGCTTGGAGTATGTGGTGCTTTGAGTGGCGAGCCCATCTTGGCGTGCAACTCATGACTTTTTTTGGTGTCTTTCTCTTCTTTGCTTTGCTTTTTATGCTTAAAGGAAAGGTTGAACTTGAGCCTTGGCGTAGAAATATTTGGCTGGGAACGATACTGCTCTATGTATTTATCAACTACCTGTTGAAAAAATGCGAGAAGGTGTTCCTTGGCTATTGAACTTGACTTCCTGAAGAGCCTCGACCGGCTGCAGCTCATCCTGAAGAAGAAGGTCCATGCTGACCTGCAGGGCGAACACGCGGGCGAGACCTTTGGTGAAGGTACTGTTTTCCAAGATTACAAAGCCTACGTGCCTGGCGATGATTTCCGTCACATCGACTGGAGCGTGTATGCACGCACTGACAAGTTCTTCATTCGCCGTTTCGAGGAGGAACGCAACCTTACAGTGCATATTCTCGTCGACGCTTCCGGCTCGATGAATTACGGAAAGCACAAGACGAAGTTCGAATACGCGGCCATGCTTGGGCTTGGCTTCGGTCACATGGCCATGCGCCGCAATGAGAAGTTCACGTTCGCGACGTTCAGTGAGAAAGTGAAACGTCTTCGTCCAAAGAAAGGCGCGAACCAACTCATCAACATCTTTGACATCATGGGCAAGCTCAAGGTTGACGGTGAGAGCACATTCAAGCAGGCGATGGACGAGTATAGGAAGTACATCCATGGTCGCTCCCTCATTATTATTGTGAGCGACTTCCTCTACAATCTCGAGGAGGTACGTGAGGTTCTGTACCGTTACCGGAAGAGCGAAGTGTATGTCGTACAGGTGCTCGACCCTGCTGAACGAGAGCTTGCTATCAAGGGTGATGTCCTGCTTGAGGATGCTGAGACCAAGATGACAACGCGCACATTCATCAGCCGACGTACGAAGAGCGACTACCAGAACAAACTCCTCAATCACATTATGCATCTGAAGGATATCTGTGAAGAAAACGACGCGGCGTTCGTGTCAGTCACGAGCGACACGCCTGTGTTCGAGGCGTTCTATCATATCTTGCGCTAGCTCGCTTCTTGGTGTTGTGCAAGAATTGGCATGGGAATGACTTCTGCACTTTCTTGGGGTTCTGCGCGCATTGTATACTGGAAGATGCCACTGTAGTATGGTCGTTTTATAGCTCTGTTGTATACAGTGATGTCGACGTAGACAATTCGTCGTTCACCTATCACATACACACTTCTGTTCGCTTCGACTGCGAAAAGATGAGGGAGGTTTCCATGCAGTAACGCATTGACGAGTTGTTGTTCTGTAGTAATTTCTCTTGCATACATATTACCATTGAAGTTGAAAGGACAACGACGTAGAACTCCAGTGTCAGATTCTGCTAAGAATGTTTTTGCAACTTCATCAAGACTTGTCATACTCGTCTCATTTTCGATGAGTTTGAGTAATCCGAGTCTACTTCGCCATGTTTGTCGTTTCGCTTGTCGCTGCTTCATCCCAACCCCGGGTACGACTTCTGTACTTCTTTCCGGGGTTCATCTTTTATTAATGTGTCGAATAATGGTACCTTGACAGGCAGTGCAAACGGTGCAAAGTTAGATGTAACTACTGCTTCGCCCTTGTCGAGGGACGCAATCGCGCGGTCGTCCTGAGAAAGATCTTGTGCCGCGCTGTCGATAATCGCTTGTCGTTCTGGTTTCATTTCAATGCCAAGGATAATCTTCGTGTTCATGTTCGCGAGGATTTGTCGCGGAATCAATGAAGGTAATTGTGTTATCGCTAACAA
>JAAOYD010000097.1 GCA_018221165.1 Candidatus Woesearchaeota archaeon
AACTTGTGCCCGAACTCGTGGAGGATAATCGAAGGTGCCACCAACAAGACTGCGTACCAGTAATCAGACAATCGTTCAAGCTTGAAGCCAGGCGTAACGTTCTTGAGTAGTTCGTCAGGATTGCTCCAGCGCACCCGTGTTCGAAGGATGTCTTTGAAGATCCAGCCAACGACGAGCGACATCAGGACGATGTCGAAGATCTCATTGAGAGACAGGAATGCCATGGAAAAAGGTCACGAGCTGCCGTTTTTATAGTTATAGTTTAGGGGAATCCTTAAAAACCCCTCAGATGTCCGCTCTGGCAAGGGAAATCCACACAAGGGTTTCTTAGGAGATGAGAATATGACAGCAGCCAAAGAGGGAGACACAGTCAAGATCCACTATAAAGGAACGTTCGAGGACGGAGAAGTCTTCGACACCAGCGAAGGCAAGGACCCGCTGCAGTTCAAGATCGGCGAGCACCAGGTTGTACCTGGCTTTGAGAATGCGGTTATTGGCATGAAGAAAGGCGCGAAGAAAAGCGTCACAATCAAGCCGAAAGAAGCTTACGGCGAGCCGCGAGCAGAGCTCGTGCAGGAAGTGCCCTTGGAGCATGTCAAGCAAGCAGGCATCGAGCCCAAGGAAGGTATGGTGCTTGGTATCCAGCACCCACAGATGCCTGGAAAGCAGCTCCCGGCGAAGGTCGTGTCAATTGGCAAGGAAACAGTCAAGCTTGACTTGAACCATCCGCTTGCAGGCAAGACCTTGAAGTTCGACATCGAGCTCGTCGAATAGAAACTACGTTTTTCTTGGGGTCTCATTCAGGAGGTCCATTACTGTATGCAGTAGCGCGAGCACTAATGGTCCTAAGAACAGGCCGATGAAGCCAAAGAGTTTGAGTCCACCGAGTACGCCAAGCAGTATCAGCAATGGGCTAATCTTTGCCTTGCTTCCGATAAGATAGGGCTTGATGAAGTTGTCGATGTTCATGATGACGGTCGCGCCGAGCAAAAGTATGCCGATGCCGCTGATGTAGTTGTGTTGGAGGAGTTCTGTGATGCCGATGGGCACCCAGACGAGTGGTGTTCCTAATACTGGGATGAAACTGAGGAGTATCATCAGTGCGCCCCAGAACAAGTAGTTGTCGATGCCGAAGGCGAAGAACAGGAGGCCGCCGAGCGAGCCTTGAATGATGGCGCTGAGCACTTGCCCATACATGACCGCTCCTGTCAGGTCGCCAAGTTTGTTGAAGAGTTGTTTCTTCACTTTGGGTTCGAGCGGTAATCCTCGTTCGAGTTTCACAAGCCATCGTTCTCCGTCGATGAACGCGTAGTACATGAGGAAGAACATGATGAAGAGCCCGATGAGCATATTCGCCACGCCTCCGATGATATTCGGCGCGGCGCTTAGTACATAATCACGCGCTTGTGTCGCAACTCCTTGAACAGTGCCGGTTACATCCATACCCAGGTTTGTGATGAGCTCATGGAGTTGACTTGAGGAAAGCAGAGTGCTGAACGTGTCGTATGCTGCTGAAGTCTGGGTGACGAGTCCACTGATGATGAAGAAGCTCGGGATGACGATGATGCAGAGGATGAGGAGGAGCATGATGATGCTCGATATCCATTCCCTACCTGTCTTCTTTGCAAGCCGCTTGTAGAGCGGGTGGAAGAGGTAGGAGAGGATGAGCCCCATGATGAGATAGGTGAGAAAAGGTTTGAGTAGTAGGAAGGTTAGGTAAATCAATGAGAGGAGGATGCCGATGAGTACGTAGTGGAAAAGATGGCGTTTGTCTATGGTAACCTCACCCATGTTTTGTTTGCTTGTCAGTTATTAAAAGCTTTTTGTTGTTGTATGGAATTCCCATAGAGGTGAAGGTTTATATACTCCATTCAGCTACCTATTATTCCTCATATGAGGAGTGCGCATGGTAAGTGAACGTTTTGAAATTCTTAACGAGAAAGAGGAAACTCTTCAGGGTATTATTGAGACTGATAAGCCGCGGAGCAAGCAGCCTATTGCAATTGTCATGAATGGCTTCCTCGATACCATGGACACTGCGCCTAAGAAGGCCTTGTCCGAGCTCCTCCAGAAGGATGGCTATGTGGTTGTGCGTTTTGACTACACCTATGGCTTCGGCGAAGGTTCTGGTGATGTGAGCAAGTTCACCCTCACTCACGTTGTTGAGGACACTACTCGTGTCATTGATCACGCGACGAGGAGAGGGTATACCAATCCTGACAAAATAGTTCTCATCGGTCATTGCTTCGGCGCTATGGGCGCCATCTTCTTGGCGGCGTTTGAGGATCGTGTTAAGTCAGTCGTTGGTATCAGCGCTCCCTATTGGTTCGATGACACTGGTGTGACGAAGTTTGACGATCACGAGCTCTCCCGGATGAAGCTCAAGCGCTACTTCCACCTCCATACAGAACGGAAAGACCAGGATATCAGAGTAGATTACACATTCATCGAGGACGGCCTGAAGAAAGACATGGCGCGCGCCGTACGCAACCTCGAGCAGCCTTCCCTTTTCATTCACGGAGCGAAGGATGAGAGCATTTCGGTGGCGAACGCGCAGGAGATTTTCGATCGCACACCTGGTGTGAAAGAGCTTGAAGTCATTGAAGGTATGCGCCATGACCCTGATACACGCGCCGTGAAGAAACTCTACCCACTCATCAAAACCTTCCTGAAGAAGTACCTGAAATAAAAATATTCTAAGAGCACTGGTCATCCTCACGTTCAGCTTATATTTGAGTTGTGCTTCCTCATTATTTCATGAATTATATTCTTAATGAAGATGTGGCTGAAGAAACAGGAATTCATGTTGGTGATGGGAGTATGAATATTTACGCTTCTTCAGGTAATGGTGCTTGTTATACTCTCGCTTGTCATGAGCGTGATGACAGAGAATATATTGATTCTTTTGTTTTGCCTCTTATTAAGAAGATTTATGGAAAAACACCGAAACCGAGGAACTGGTCTGAAGGAACATACGGTTTTCGTTTCTGTTCAAAAGAAATAATACTTTTTAAACATAACATTCTGGGTTTACCTCTAGGAAGAAAAGATAATATTTCTGTTCCTAAACAAATTCTTTCTAACAAACAACTAATGTTCGCTTTTTTGAGAGGATTATTTGATACTGATGGTTGCGTTCCTCTTTGGCGAACTAATGGTGCTCTATATCCAAGAATACAGTTTGTATCAATTTCTCGACGATTAACTGACCAAGTGGCGGAGTTTCTACGTTCAGAGGGTTTCAGGGTTACTTTCTGGGTGCATACAACCCCTAAAAAGAATTGGAAAGAGGCTTATTGCCTTTCGATTAATGGTCGTTCTATGGCGGAAAGATGGATGAAACTTATCGGTTTTCATAACCCTAAACATCTCAAGAAAATAGCCTTGTTTGGTTTAAAAAAAGAAACGTTTATAAGACCTTCTCGAGTTGTGAAGAAACGCTACGCCTCTGTAGCATAGCAGCTATTGCGGCAGATCCTTCGGGAGTCGAACCTTGTAAGCTGCAGGTCGGGGGTGCAAATCCTCCCAGAGGCTTATACCCATTGTAGTATTAGCAAGGCTTTCAGCTATCTTCTTGAAGAATAAAGAAAAAAGGAATTAAAGAGTTTTATTCTGCGAGCTTCTTGTCGATGATAGCCTTGAAGTTCTCGAACGGCTGCGCACCGCTGATGAGCTCCCCGTTGATGAGGAAGCCTGGGGTGCCGCGCACGCCTTTCTGCTGTCCTTCCTGCATGTCAGCCTGTACTTTCGTGGCCATCCTGCCTGAATCCAAACACTCGTTGAACTTACCGGTGTTCATACCGAGCTCGCCAGCCCATGCCTTCAGGTTGTCAACGGTCGGTTTCTGGCCCGCGCCTGCAGAGTCGAAAATCTTGTCGTGCAGTTCCCAGAACTTACCTTGCTCGAGTGCGCACTTGCCGCCTTCAGCGGCTTTCTGCGCTGTTGCGTGGAAGCTCAGCGGAAAGTCCTTGTACACGAGCTTGACCTTGCCAGTCTTGATGTACTGCTCCTCAATCTGTGGAAGCGTCTGTTGATAGAACCGCGCACAGAACGGGCATTCGAAATCGCTCCATTCCTCGATGAGGACGGGCGCGTCTTCGCTGCCTTTGCCGGCGACGCCCTTGAGCACTTCGACGTTGCCGCCGTCGCTCATGATCGAACCGCCTTCGCTCATCTTGCCCATGTTGAAGCCGATGAGGTAGGCCGCGGCCACGACGACGATGACGAGCGCAACGGTGACTGTTTGGAGGGTCTGTTGGCTCATGTTTTCACAGCATCCTTTCTTTGTCATCATATCACCTCTATGCGCCGCAGCCCGCTGAAGGTGCGGCTGCTGGTGCGCTGCCTGCGCCGATGGGGCCTGCGCCAGGCTGTTCCTGGTTCGCATTGAGCTTGGTGTTACATTCCGCCGGCGGGGTGGTGAACGCGTTGCAAATCGCTTGCTTCACAGCTTCCGCGCTGCGTGAGACCTTGACCTGTTCGCCGTTGATGACGAGTGTGGGGCTGCCGCGGACGCCGTATTTCTTGTTGAGGTCGTCGTTGACCGTATACTTGGGATAGCGTCCTGAGAGCCAGGAAGCCTTGTCTTCGAAAGCGGCGGTGAGGCCGTATTCCGCGTCAAGGCTCGCGTAGCAGCTGTCTACCTTGCTCGTGTCGACGCTGGTCTTCGCCGCGCAAGCGGAGTAGTCAGTCGTCTCGACGAAGCACTTCTCGAACGCCAACCACTTGTCAGGCTGTTCCTTCTGGATGCAGTACTCGCGCGTGTTGTCCTCAATCTCTTTGAGGCCGTGCATTGCGTAGTTCACCCATTTGACTTTCATGTCGGCCTTGCCGCTGAGTAATTCTTCAGCTTGGACATAGGCCTTTTGCATCTGCAGTCCGTAGGGGCAGTAGCTCATGATGAACAATTCGACTTCCGGCTTGGCAGTCTTGGGGACTGTCGGAGGCGGTGGTGTGGTTGGCTGCGGTGCCGCTTGCGTCGGCGCGGGTGCTGCTGCTTGCGACGGTTGTGCTGTTGATGCGGGAGCTGAGCCTTCCATCACACTGAGCTTGCCGTACTGGAAACCGAGCATGTAGCCGCTGATGATGACGAGCAACGCGAGGACGAGAATCGCGCCGTGCAGGAAGCCCGGACTGAATCGGCTCATGATATCGCCGGAACTGCTTTCCTTCTTCGTGGCTGTCTCTGTCTTCTCAGATTCTTTCACTGCTTTCTTATGAGCGTGAGAACGCTTTTTTGTGGCCAAAGATATCACCCAACCTGTTCTTTGGTCGGTGCAACGACTCCCCCTTTATATAATTAATGTAGAAAACGAGAAAGGTGTTTATTTCTGGCCGAGCTTGAGCCAGCCCAGGATATCCTCAAGAAGGCACCACTTCGTCACGCCGCTCTGGAGCAGGTTCAGCCCGATGAACGCGGTGAAGATGAGCCACCACTGACTCACCCAGATCGCGAGCGCGACGCTGACGAGCACCATCGTGCCAATAATAATCCTCATGATATGTTTTCGTTCCATGTTTTCACCTCTTCTTCTTTCGTTTGCCGAAGGTGCTGATGAGCAGCACCAGGATAACGATGATGAGCGCTCCCGCACCGACGTACAAGAGTGGGTTAGGCCGCTTACCGGTCACGTCGATACTCGCTTCCCTGCTGAAGGTGTAGATGTTGTCGTCTCCCTTGTCACTGTCGCCTTTCGCGCGGACGAGCGCGGTAAAGCTGTGTTTCTTTATGGCCGCTTCGGGGTCTGCTTTGAGCATGAAGACCGCGGTCGCTTCCTCTCCCGGTTGGAGCGTCCCGACGAAGTCCGAGCGCGCGTCGAAGGCGAAGGGCTGGCTGCTCTCCTTGACGAGCCGCACATCGACGCTCTCCGCTTTTTCCGAACCGATGTTCTTGAGCGTCACGCGAAGCTCTCCCTTTCCGCCGGCGAAGAGTTCACCTTCGCTCTTTGTGATGACGATGACCGGTTTGTCGCGGACGAGGACAGGGAAGGTGACATTCTTCTCGTAGGCGTTATCGTCATTGTCGTGGTAGGAGAAACGCGCATTGAAATCGTAGGAGCCCGGTCGCACAGTCTCATCGACGTTGAAGTAGGTCGTCAGGACTTTCTGTTCGCCGGCGGCGATATATCCTGCCCAGATGCGGTTGTCGTTGCTGTAGGGCGCGGTGAAGCCTTCTGGCATCTTCATTGTGAACTCGACGGCTTTCGCGTCCTTCCTCCCTGAGTTCTCCAAGTAGGTGTTCAGCACGACATAGTTGTCGCCCGGACGGACCTCGCTCGGCGTCGTGACGATGTTGGCCAAGTTGAGGATGATGCCTTCCTTGTTCACGCTGATTGTGAAGAATCCGTTCTGTGGGCTTTCGAATGGTAGGTCATCCTTGTAGTACTGGAATCGCATCTTGAATTGGTAGGTGCCAACCGGCGCGTCATTCTGCACCTTGACACGGAAAGTTTTTGTCCAGGTCTTGCCGATGAAGAGATGCCCGACCGCTCCCTTGCCGTCGAGGATGGTGATGTACTGTTCGCTTACAGTATCCCCTGGCATGAGTTCCGCCGAAAGACGGAAGTTCTCCCTGTTCGCGTTGCTGTAGGTCTGTTCGCTGTCGTCGTGGAAGTTGACGCTCAGCAGCACTTCATCGCCAGCGGCGATGACGCTCGGGTCAGTGCTGGTACTGTCGATGACGACGGTCGCGCTCACCAGTTGCGCGAGGAGCACCAAAGTAATAATGGCGAAGATGGTCTTTATCTGAGTGGTTGGTTTCATATAGTTCAGCCTCCAATGTTCTTGTGATTATTAGTTCTTGTATTTCTCTTGGTTCTCTTTTCAGAGGTGGTCGTATAAAGGATGACTGGCACGACGAAGACGCTGACCAGCAGCGTGATGCCAATGCCCATGGCGAGGATGATGCCGAGGTTCTTCATGGCGGGCAGGATGCCGAAGAGGAGCGCGAGGAAGCCCGCACTGGTGGTCATGCTGCTCCCGAGGAGGGCGCGGAGGAGCTCTTCCTGCAACGAGATGAGTGTCTCTCTCCGATTGTGCGTCTTCTGCAGCTCTGAGAAGCGGTGGACGATGTGGATGCCGTAGCTGATGCCGAGTGCCATAATCATCGCCGCCGCCACCATGGAGACAACCGTGATGGTGATGTTGAGGTAGCCGGTCAGACCGAGCGTCCATATGAGCGCGATGATGATGATGGAGAGGCTTTGCCACACCTTTGTGATTGCACCCTTGTAGTAGAGGATGAGGAAGAGGAGCATGAAGAGGAAGCTGAAGAGGGTTATTCTGGCGAAGTCGCTGATGATGATTTCGAACGTCGCTTTGTCGATAGTGTTGAATCCGGTAAGTTGGATGCCAACGCCAGGGTTGAACTCTTCGAGCGTGTTGAGGTCTTCGTTGATGGCAGTAACTGTCTCCTTGATTATGGCGGCGCTCGCGCCGGTGTCGCTCCTGATGTGGATGACGCCGACACGTTTCGTGTTGTCGAGGAAGACTGCGGTCTGCGGACTCTGGCTGAGGAGCCGCTTCACCTCTTCCAGGTCGTTTGGGATGATGCCATTGTTCGTCTGCTTGACGATGTCGGCCAGCGTTTGGACTTCGAGAATATGGTCGCGTTCGAGGAGTTTCTGCGCGATGGCGTCTTCGTATTTCAGGACCGCGGGGTGTCGCAGGTCCTCAACTGTGGCGCTATTTGGTTCGATGACGAGGTACATCATGTCAGCGCCGTACTGGGAGCGCATGGCATTCATCGTCTTGACAACCTGCACCTCTTGCGGCAGAATCTTCTCGAGGCTGGGCTCGACGTGCTGGATGAGGAGCGGTAACCCTGGCAGCGTGATGAGGGTGATGAGCAGCGCCGCGATGAGGAAGATGGCGGGCGCTCGTATCTGGAGCTGGCCAATTCGCCTGCCGAGTTCTTCGAGTGTCATCGGGGTCGCCTCTGTTTTTTCTTTGGTCCGCTTTGTTTTTTGTAGATTCTGAATCGTTGTCGTAAATGAGCATAGGCGTTGCGACCTTCCTCTTCGTTCACTGCTTGGAATTCTGGCGGGCAGGTCTCTTCTTTTGTAGCGAGGAAGTATTCCCCCTCGACGCCGAAATGGAGATGTTTTCGCAGTATGAAGAAGAGGCGTTCTTCGAGGATGAGTAGCGCCGGAAGGGCGCCGATGCTGAGGAGGAAGCTGTAGCCGACACCGAGTGTCATGAGGATGCCGAAGCGTCGCATCTCGGGCATGGCGCCGGTGAGGAAAGCAATGAAGGCGAGCATGGTGGCGACTGCTGCGCCTGTCAGCGCGACGCCGGTGTCAGTCACCGCCGCTTCGATGCTCTCTTTCACGTCCAGCCCGCGTTTCCGCTCAAACTTGTACTTGTTCATCAGGTGGATGGCGTAATCAATGCCGATACCGATGACCATAGCGGCGACACCGCCGGCGAGCGTGCTGATGGGCAGGCCGGTGTAGCCCATGGTGCCGTAGAGCCAGGTGACGCTGATGGTGACGATGAGGATTGGGACGATGGCGCTGGTGAAGGTGCCGAAGAGAACCATGACAATGAGGAAGACGAAGAGGGTGCTGATGTTCTGCGTCACTTTCCGGTCATGGCTGATGAGCTTTCCGAGCTCTTGCTGGACAATCGGCGTGCCGGTGAGGACGTAGCGGAGACCTGGTGGGTGACCAAGACTGTCCATGTCAGCGTTGATGCGTTTCGCCAACTGTTTCATCCGCGCGTCATTCGCGCTCACGTCTGTCGTGGCGATGATGATGGTGTTGGTGCGTGCGTGGTTGACGTAGTTGTTGATGTAGACCATCGCGTTTTCATCTTCGAGAAAGGCGTTGAAGACTTCTTCGGTGAGCGCTTCTCCATTGTTCAGCATCTCGAGCGTCGTTGAGAGACTGTATGTTTGGAGGATGTCAGTCTCGTTCTGGATGGTCGCGGTGACGAGTTTCACGTATTGATAGGTTTCCCAGTCGAGAACGCTGTTCTTGGTGATGGTGCTCTCTGGGTTTCGTTCGATGACGATGGCGACCATGTCTTGGCCGAGGCCGACGTCTCTCAGCGTGTTGAACGCGCCAATTTCCTCGAGCGACGGTGGCATCATGTTCTCCAGCGCGGCCACGGTCTTGACTTGACTGGCGCCACCCATGAAGATAAGGGTGATGGCGAAGACGACGAGTATGGTCGCGACAGGATGCTTGACTTGCGCGTGCGCGACTTTCTTGAGGAATTGTTTGTAGAGGCTCATGCGGTCACCGGAAACTATAAAAGTGGTTATGCACCTATAGAACACTAGTGCATAGCTTTCACACTTGAGAAGTGGCGTTGGTTTATATATCGCACTGAGTCGTGCCGAAAAACGCTCTGGAATGCACAGGAGGAAGCGATATGGAACTCAATTTCGCATGCAAGAAATTCCCGATTGACCAGGTGCTGCGCTGCAGCTTCGGTCTCTCGAATCCCGAGTTCCGCATCCTCAAGGTGCTGCTCTCGAAGGGGGAAAAGAGCGTCGAGGATGTCGCGGAGATTCTCGGAAAGGATCGCACCACGGTGCAGCGATCGATGAAGACGCTCGTCGCCAAAGGACTTGTGAAACGGCGCCAGTATAATTTGGATAATGGCGGGTATCAATATCATTACTTGCCGCAAGACAAAGCTATAGTGAAAGAACGCATCCAACAGCATTTTGAGAGCTTCGCGAAGAATGTGCGGGATGAGATAGAGAGTTGGTAAAAGGGTTTAGCGGCCGCGTCGTCCGCGACCCCTTCCGAGTCCCATTCCCCTTCCAGGGACTGGTGCTGTTTCTTCGTCGCTTGGAGCGCATTTTCCGAGGCCGCGTCCTGTCCGAGGCCCTTTTCCTTCCGGGCCTGTTCCGTCTCTGTTTGGCATAGTTTCACCTCCTATGTTTATTGCTTTCTGATTGAGGAGTGCGTCCGCAACTTTCTGCCGCGCGCTTTTCAGCTCGCGGTGCAGTGTTGGCTGGCTGATGCTCATTGTCGTCGCGGCGTCTTCTTGGTTCTTGCCATTCGCATCGACGAGCCGAAGTGCTTCGGCTTCTTCCTTGGTGAGTGTCACTGTTTCGAGTGTGCTTGCGGGGATTCCTTGCGGTTTGAACAGCCCTTGTCTCCATCCTCGTCCGATGCGGCGCCTGCATCGAGGTCGTCCTCTCATTATGAATAATAATTCATAATTATATATAAATCTTTCGATTGACACCATTAGCAGCAAGCTTTAAAAAGACCCTATTGTTCACGAGGGAAACCATTGCAGCGGGCCGTTACTTTTGCGCAGCAAAAGTTCGGCACATTGAGAAGCAATGGGCCGTTAGCTCAGCCTGGCTAGAGCGGCCGGCTCTTAACCGGCAGGTCAGGGGTTCGAATCCCTTACGGCCCATAGGAAATCATAGATTTCTGGGGGTGTAAGTTCCGAGCGCTTTGCGCGAGGTCACTTACGGCCCATATTACTTATTCTCCAGAAGGAAGCATGCGTGCATAGCGTGTTTGCTGATATGCTCTGAGATAGTTGACGATATGAAGATAGCGTTCAGCGAAGCAGGGAACCCTGCTCATTTTGTATTCTGCACAACTGAGTTGTATCTCGTCGAGAACTTTGTTTGTGTTCATGTCTCCGAGAAGGGATTCGAGCACACCAATGAGTTTCATTTCTTTCTCATTTGCTGTAACATTCGGACTGTCTGCGCTGAGCATGAGGTTTATGAGATGTCGTTGCACAATAGGATTTCTGATGGTGGTTACTCCTTCCATGAGCTGTGAGAATGAAGACTGTTTCTTAAGCTTTTGTTCGAGAAAATTCATAACCCAAACGCGTCAGTAAATGCGCTCAGCCGTCGATATTCGGCGAGAAAAGCACAGCCTTTGTCGGTGATAAGATAGAGTTTCTTGCCTTTCATTTGTTCTTCACGTAATAATTCACGTTCGTAGAGCACGACGAGATATTCCTGCATCATCTTGTAGGAGAGGTTCGATTTCGACAACAACTGCGTTGGCTTAATCTTTCCGCCTTTTCGCTGGACGCTCGCGAGCATATCGTGGATGATATCCAGCTGGGAACGTTTCTGTTTCATTTTTTCAGGACGATGAACATGCTCGTTGCAAGCAAGCCGAATCCGAGGAGTTCGAGAACATGCCCGACGACATAGGCGATGCCTGCGATTGGCAGGAAGAGATAGGCGAGCTGTCCGAGGAACAGCAAGCTGAATCCTACGATGACTGATTTGCGCAGGCGCGGATGCATCTGCTTGACGGGCTTCTCATGCTTGGCTTTGGGGTTGAGCCAGACATAGAAGACGATGTGACCGAGGAAGATGACGAGGGAGAGGTGGAGCAGCCATTTCTGGTCGCTGAGCGTAATCGCCAAGGCCAGCAGGCCGACGATGCTCGCGAAGAGCGTGATGAGTCTCGTGTCGTCGAAGCGGAGCATGACGACCGCCAGCAACAGATAGCCGCCGATGAAGAAACCGTTGTGTGCCAAGTGTCCTAGGAAGTGGAGCCAATTGAAATCAATCGCTCCGGGTATTGGTGATGTCACGGTCTGGATGATGCGGGCGAAGAGGTAGTAGTTCGCGAAAGCGGTGACTGCGTAGCCGGCGCTGATGCTCAGGAAGCCAACACCCCACCAGAGGAAGCGGCGTTTCCCACTGAGTCGGTGTGCTTTGAAGGAGTACCACGCGATGATGAGCGTGATGAAGATGAAGAGGACTTCGAGGAAGGCATCGAAGCCGAGGAACCATCTTGGGGATATCCCTGAGAATATCATGCAATCACACCCTCAAACCTACTGTCATACCTTCTCACACGGCCCTTTTTAAGGTTTATGGAACGAGATTTCTCAAGAGTATTTAAGGAGTATGCCTAAAGAAGGGTTAAGATGAAAATGAGGTGGTACAACGGCGATGACTGGGACCGTGACCTTAGGGCTGGCGGTCTCCTGTTCGATGATATCCGGGCGGCGCTCCATGAGCGCCTACCCGAACCTTAACGCTCTCCCGTCACTTACCTAAACCCCTTTCACCTCCACACCTACCAAAACCGCTTTTTGTCGCACTGCAGTAACTTTTTTTTCTCTTTCTCTTCACCTTAGAACCCCTAAACCTTTAAAAACCAGTTCCGGTTTCGAGGGCGTATGAGTATGGGGTGTATTGCATGGCCAAGAAAGACACAGCAGGAAAGCCAGCCATTCGTTCACCTATTGTCTCAGTTCTAGGGCATGTTGACCACGGTAAGTCTAGTATACTTGACGCAATCCGCGGCACTGACATCCTTTCCACCGAAGCCGGTGCCATCACGCAAGCCATCGGCGCTTCTATCATCCCACTTGACATAATCAAGACGAAATGCGGTGACCTCTTGAAAGCGTTGAATATGGAATTCACAATTCCTGGTCTCTTATTCATCGACACGCCAGGTCACGCAGCGTTTACTACCTTGAGAAAACGAGGGGGTAGTCTCGCGGACATTGCCATCCTTGCTGTTGATATGAATGAGGGTTTCAAACCACAGACTATTGAGGCTATTGAGATTCTCAAGGCGGCGAAGACGCCCTTCATTATTGCTGCGAACAAGATGGATCTTATCCCAGGGTATCGTAAAAAGCACGATGCGCTCCTCGCTGATATTAATGCACAGGATGAACAAGTTAAGGCAAAGATTGACACGAAGCTCTATGAATTGCTTGGGCAATTTCACGAGCGTTTTCAGATGAATGTTGAGCGCTTCGATCGCGTTGATGATTATACCAAACAACTTGCTATCGTGCCATGCAGTGCGCTCAAAAACCATGGCATCGCCGAGCTCCTCATGGTTCTTGCAGGACTGGCACAAAAATATTTCGAGGAAAAACTTCAAATCGAAGTCAGCGGCCCGGCGAAAGGTACCATTCTTGAAGTGAAAGAATCGCAGGGCCTCGGCCTCACCGCCGATGTCATCATCTATGATGGTACTTTGCAACGCAATGATACGATTGTCATCGCAGGCCTCAACGAGCCCATTGTCACCAAAGTGCGTGCTCTTCTCGAACCAAACCCGCTCGCTGAAATGCGCGATAAGAAAGCGAAGTTCAAGCCGGTGCAACAAGCAGTTGCAGCTACTGGTGTCAAAATCGCGGCACCTGATATGGAAGGCGCACTTCCTGGCATGCCTCTTATGGGTGCAAACACTCCTGAGGAAATTACGACAGCGAAAGCGGCGGTCATGGCTGAACTCGATGAGATGGCTGTCGAGACTGAGGAGCACGGCATAATCATCAAGGCCGACACACTCGGCTCGCTCGAGGCGTTGAGCACCTTACTCAAAGAAGAAGGCATTCCTATTCGGAAAGCGACAGTCGGTCCAGTTTCAAAGAAGGATATTGCGGATGCGGAAAGTAACATTGAACAAGATCCGCTCACAGCGGTCATCCTCGGCTTCAACATTCCCGAAGCGGCCAGTACTGAAAATGTCAAGGTATTCACCGATCCTGTCATCTACAAGCTCATCGACAACTTCACAGACTGGAAGAAAGCGGAGACTGAGAAGAAAGAGAAGTCCGCTATGGATGAACTCACTGCAATCTGTAAGGTTGAGGTGCTCGCGAACTGTATCTTCCGCCAGAGCGGTCCCGCAGTTGTTGGTGTTGAAGTGCTCGCTGGCGCGCTCAAGAAAGGCACCTTGCTGATGAAGCTTGACGGTACGCGGTTGACAACAGTGAAAGAGATTCAGCAAGAGAGCAAGTCCATCGCGAAAGCAGACAAAGGTTTCCAAGTAGCCATATCATTACCGAGCGTGACGGTCGGCCGTCACCTCGATGAACACGATGTCTTCATAACTGATCTTGATGAGCCTTCGTTCCGATCCTACAAAGAACATAAGGACCTTCTCAGTGCTGAGCAGAAGGAATTGCTCAAGCAGATTGCCGAGATTAAGCGCAAGCAGCATCCAGTATGGGGTATTTAGATGGCAAACCTTCGCACGCTTTCGAGTAAGGAACGGAAGAAGGTTCTCGAACAGCTTGAGAAACAGTATGGTTGTGACACGAAGTTTCTGAAGCAATACGTGTTCTTGTTTCAGGAAAAAAGAAAAAGATATTTTATTGTGAACGAGGATGTTCTGGAACTTGACCTCGAAAAACTTCCTGTTGATTCACTCGGTCTCTATCTCTGCGGACTGATGGGCAACGGTGAATTGCGGTTAAGCATCGAAGGAAGTCAACTTCTGGGTCCCAAAAGTAAAAAAAACATTCTGGAAATAGATGAGAAGGAATTCTTCGATTGGATACGCGGCGTTGACATCGAGAAAGAAACAGAACGAGAAGGCTTTGTCATCATCAAGCACAAGAAAGATTTCTGCGGTGCGGGTAAACCCGTGCTCAACGAGAAAACTGGCACGACTGTCATCCACAACTACGTCCCGAAGACACGATACGTTCGGAGTAAGGATTAGTTATCTCAGTTTACTATAAACGTGCTCTCTATCCTTCTGGGAATTGAACACCAAGAGGTTCGAAACGTTTACGGGAGAATGTATACAGCATGTCGTAAACGTAGCGATGTGAATTTGTCCATGGTTTGCCATCTGTAGTCTTTCGTTCCCATTCTTTTCGGCTATCATAAAGGCGATGACTCAAGCGTGTATTCTTTGCTAATCCTGTTGCAAAGCCCCATATAGTATCCGATCTCACTTCTAGAGGATCTTCATTTTTCCCAACAAGCCAAGTTTTATGTTCTGCTTCGTATGGTCGTTTCTTTGCCTTTCGCGGATCGGCATAATCTCGTTCTTTGATTCTACCTTCAGAATCAGTAGCAATTATGATTCGGTCTCGTGGTCGTTTTTCTGCTTCGCATTCAAGATTATATTGTGCTACACCTTTCCACCACGCACTAATACCTCTATCTCTATCTGCAAGTGTGGGATAGACGAGAGTGATTCCCATCGCATCGTAGATATCAAGTTCATAGGCATAGTGAAAGAGGTGCTGTGCAATCTTATCAACACTCCCTCCTTTTCGCATGATTTTTTCTATTCTCGTCGCTTCTTCATCACTCATCTGCTGAACAATCCTAATAAAGGTCTTTCGTGCAAGACTATCAATAGTTTTTGAGCGATGCATAACGAGGCTTGGTCGTCCTTCTAATGGTTCTCTCTTTCTTGTTTTACCAGGATAAACATCAACAAGCATACGTCTTGTGCAATGTGGTTGTAAAAAATCACTTTCCAATTCTTTCCGCCTTTTCTTAGAAAGTTTATCAGGAAATTTCTTGAGATCTGCAAATTCTTCCATTGCAGCATCCCAGTCACTTTGTCGATCAATAAGTTCTTGTTTACCGCGATACTTGATTATTTCATGACTTCGACTTCCTACGTCTCGGAGATGAGCTCCTTCTGCATAGGCTGGCCAGTTTGCGGCGACAATTTGAAGGAGTCCAGCATAATTAGTTGCGACATTGCGTTTGGGAAATTCACTGGCGAGTTCGCCGCCAAATTGTCTAACGCCGACAGTTGCTTCAAGAACTGTTGTGTAGATGTCTTCTGCTGCTTGTTGTCGGTCACGTATACGGCGGAGCATGTCGCTGGTGCTACGACTGTAGTGAGTTCCGACAATTTCGGGGATTCCTCTGAGGAATAAGTCAACTATAAGACTCTTGCTCGGTTTTCCGAAAGGTCTGATTGCAGGGTCAGGTCCTTTATGATGTTGTCTTGTCATGGGCTATCACCGTTGATGAAGATGTGGGCGTTCTTCCCAATTGCGGGACTGAGCGGGTGGTATTTCTCGTCGAGGAGAAGGTGGAGTGCTACTGCATCCTCCAGAGCGTACATTGTGAGGAGTTGCCATTCGCGTTTTTCTTTGGGTACTGGTTTTCCGTTGTGAACCTCGTCCCGTCCAAGGAGCTTGGTGTACCGTTTCTGCTGTTTCATAATCTGGTCGTACGTGTTATTGATTTTGCTCGGCGTTGCGTTGCCTCTCTGATATCTTGTTGGAAGGAGCCAAGCTGGGCTGCCGTCGAGAATTTGCCGCTTAATCTCATAGTCAGGCACTCCTTGCTTTGCAGCCTCATCCTTAATTTCTCGCACTCTTGGATACATGAGAGTAAAAATGTTGACAAGCGTGCCGTCGAGTGCGTCCTCATGCGTTGCTCGTGTGATGCGCATTCGGGGTACGTCGACTCCGAAGAAGCGTTTGTCTTGACCATACTGGTTAACGTTTGCCCTTAGTCGTTCAGCGATGAATTTCGCTTCTTTTGATCCGACTTGTGTCGCGAGCCGTTTCTCAACCTCTCTACGCACCCATCTAATGCTGCTGTAGAGCGAGCGTAGGTTATCCTTCACCGCGAGATTCAATGCGCTTTTTAATGCGAGTCCGTTGTTGCTAAGGACGTCGTTATTGGTTTCGATGAGGAGATTTTTGCCGACATAGTCTGCAATCCACAAACTCTTACCGAATTCCTTCACGACCTTGTCGAAGGAGAAGACCTTGTTCCCATTCTCCTTATGCTCTTCCATGAATGGTTCTATGGAACGGTTGTTAACGTACCTGTCGCCTTGCTTGACTATTGCTGTAAAAAGGCGATCTTCGAGAGTAACTGGCATATTCTTACCATTAATGTCGATACTAGCAGGGAGAAGTCCGAGGAGTTGTTGGCTGTAAAGTACATAGCCGAGCATGCTTCGTGTGAGGAGATTGATTGCAATCCAGGTTCGCTGCACCACTTGTTCGTGTTCTTGCCCACGATATATTTGTTGTATATCTGGAAGGAGGTCGTAGAGGGTGTCCTCGAGTGTGTCGTGAAGGATGTGCACGGCGATGCCTGTTTCTCGCCAGCCAATTGGTAGTCTCGCTTTCATTCCTTGATGTCCGACGAGAAGGGAATGGGTGACTTTTGGGAGGTGCTCAAGGAGCATCTCTTGTTTGTGTGGCTCGCGAAGTTTTTGTGTGAATGCGGAGTAGAGTGTTGTGACAATATCCCGTATCCTGTTGTATTCAGCATTATCGACATCTTCTTCTGAGAATGCGTTGAATCCGTGGATGACGTAGCGCGTCGCTTCCTCCGCGAAACGCGAGACATCTCCTTCTTCAATGATTTCTTGGAGCTGCTTTCCGAGAAAGACGGTGTTTCGCCTGCCGCTGGCTGTCTCGCCGACTTTTGGAAACATGAAGAGTTCCTCCATGGCTTCTTGGACGGCTTCCCGCTTCTTCGGATTGAAGAGTTGCCTCGCAAGCGTCCGTGTTTTGTCATCCAGGCTGATATTCATAGTCTGTCCTCTATGTCAATAGAGGTTAATTTATAAAGGTTCTTTATTATAACTACTTGAAAGTGAGTACTTATGCATTCCAGCGCTTATCCCCGATATGATGGATATTCTGGATGACTTTGCCTTCTGTTGCATTGCGCATCTCCTCGCTGCCCAGCAGTGCTTTTCCCACTGCGAGGGGTTTACCATGTGTCTCGTCGATGATCGTGACCATATCACCTGTGGCTATGCCTTCCTCTATCTTTGTTATCCCTGGTCGCATCACGTCTGCGCCATTCACCACGAACTTCACAGCTCCCATATCGACGGTTACAGTAGGGAGTACTTGTCGTTCTTGGAGCATCTTGAGATGCGGAACCAGCTCACCGTCCTGTTCGAAGAGCCATGGCTCTCCGTTTACGAGGTATGACTGCCCACTCTCCGTGTCGAGAATATCTACTGCGTCTTTCTTGGAGAGCTCTAATTTTAGCGATGCAAGACGAGCATTGAGCGTCTTGATGTCACTCTTGCTCAATCGGTGTTTCCCCATAGAAAGGTGAATGAAATCATACTTTAAAAGCTTCTGCTTGGCAACTCAAAGAATGCTTACAGCGGCTCCAATGAGCCCCGCGTTCTCGTCGATAACGAGCGTTACAGGAAGCTTATCGAGTATGGCACGATACTGCGCGAGTGGGTGATCGCCGAGTTCCATAAGAAATGCTTTACCAACCATGTCAGGATTCTTCGCGATGATGCCGCCTGCTAACCAAATACCTCCTGTTGTATATGCGTCAAGCGCCAGATTCTTGCATCGTCGTCCGAGAAAACGTTCAAACCATAAGAACGCAAGTTTGCTGCAGGGGTTTGTTGTGCGTGTCTCGCTAATCTCTTTCGCTGAGTAGCGATATTGTAGGTCGCGTCGCGCCTTGAACTCTGTATATCTCAGGAAACGATACAGCCGTTCGAGTCCGCGTCCGCTGAGAAAATCTTCGTAGGTGACTGGCGTGCCGTCTATCCACTTTTCCTCTTCACGTGTGTACGCGAGGAGCGCGTACTCGTCTGAGCTCTTAATAGGAAAATCTGCTTGACATCCTTCACTTCTGATGGGTTTGCCATCGACGAGAATGCTTACGCCAAGACCTGTGCCTGGGCCGACAATAACGCGAACACCTTTGTTATCGGGCGTACCTTTTCTCAAGACCTTCTTGCTCTTTATTGGCAAACTCTTAACAGCGAGTCCAACAGCTTCGAAATCATTGACGACCTTGACTGTAGAGAGCGTCGTCTTACGTTTGATTGTGGCCTCGTCAACAACGAGATTGGCGTTAGTCATCCGTACATACGCACTCTTGGCTTTCACTAATACCGGACC
>JAAOYD010000098.1 GCA_018221165.1 Candidatus Woesearchaeota archaeon
AACATATCCTTTTTGGAGTGTGGAGGTTTTTCCCACGAGCTCTTTGACTTCAAGGGCGGCAACTTCTTCGCAGCCAAGGTCGCATAATACGGCAATCTTCATAGGAAGTCAAGAATGGGGAGGGGTTTAAAAATCATTCTAGAAGTATGGTGTGTCGTCGTCGCGAATCATGGACTCGTTCTTCACACCAAGCAATGTCTGGATGTAAGACAAGAAGTCCCGCTGGAACAAATAATAGTTCGTGATGATGTCAATGTTCACGATCTCTTCGCGGCCTTCGATGATGGTCTTCATGGTGACATGACGGCGATACTCTTGCTCTCTCTCAACGTTCTTCGCACGAAGCAACTTCCGCAACAAGAGATACAGTTCAATATTGTCCTGAATCACCGTATCGTCAGGATAGGTTTCCTTTAGCAAATCAGCTTTCTCTATGGCACTGCCTGGAATTTCATCTGGAACCTTCTTCTCTTTCGCCGCATGCTTCAGCAACGCGTCAATCAAGTAGCTGTAGCCATCCACCATTCGGTTCAGAATATTCTGGATGACATCAACTGTTCGAGTATATTTGAGACTAACGTAAATCTGGTGGTCTACGCGCTTCAATTCTTCAACCGCGCTGTGCAATGATTGCATCATTTCTGTTCACCTTCTCTTCCATGAAACCAATGAATGCTTTGGTTTTCAGGAGGTATCGTTTCAGTTGTTCTGTGTTGAGCGTGCGTATCCGGTAGCCTTCGTCGCAGATGACAAATTCACCGCGACGAATGAACTCGACCGGGCTCTTTCGATGCTCGTTAATCGTCTCGCGCAGCTCCCCGACGAACCTGAGGAACTCCGCAGGCATGTCGTAGCGTGGCACCAGATGCTGTCGAAACAGCACCAATCGTGCATCGAAGGTTTCCGGGAGCGTTGGTAATCTATCTCTGCTCGCTTCGTACTCCAACAACGCCTCAATACCCATTCCGACAGCGTCGTAAAGGTTCTGCAAGACTGCAATGAGGAGCTTTGGGTCTTTGACGAGTGGGTAGGTCTGCGTCAGTATGTGGTCAGCGACCCTTGTCTTCTTCCGCGCCACATCGCTCGCAGCAATGAAAGAGTCCATCACTAAAAAACAGAGTCCACCCTGTTATTTAATTGTGCCGGTGAAATCAGCAACTATTTAAAGCCTCGCTTGAGACTTTCAGGCAGGGGTGAGTCGTTGGATCAACGCTTAGGTTGGCGAATAAATGAGCTTTTGCTTGTTGTTATTATCGCATTCCAGATCCTTGATTTCTTCAAACTGCTCAGTCCATTTTGGGATTACGTCAAGAAGATTGTCAGCTGGGCTCTCATCGGTTATCTCATCTATCTCACCAGTCCAAGTGGCTTGTTCTTCGGTGAACAACGAAAGTGGTGGGACGCGAGTGTCATCCTGGCGTATTTCAGTCTCACGTTGAAGAATATTATTGGCTTCGCCGGCGCCGCCAGAGATAAGATGCTCGCCTCGGTAATGTCATACGTCACGTTCATCCCCGCAACAGAGACTGTTGAGGGTGTTGCAAAAATCACTGTAAGTGAAGGTGTCTTCAACGCGTTCAGTTTTGGCATGACGCCATTAGTAAACGTCTCGCACTACGCAAAACCGTTCGTCGCGATGCTCACAATGAACACCCCAAATATCCCTTTTACCATAGCTGCCGGCGAACAAACCATGACTGCGTTCCTTCAACCATTCGGCCTCAACGGGTTGGTCCTTCAGTTCTATAATTCACTCATCATGCATGGAGGTATCATCGAACGAGTGAGCTTTCTCCTTGGCGCAGCCGTACTTCTCATCCTCGGCTTGTACGCCGCTCTCCGTTTCCCAGTGAAGGAACGGAGCGTGCTTGGCGTGCTGCACGAACACGGTCCTATTTCTGGTATTGGTCATGGTATCATTCGTATCTTCTCCGTGCTCTTCGTCATGGCCGCGTTCTTCGTACTCATCTTCAATCTCGTGGTTGAGTGGCTTGCCATCGCGGTGGACGCTCCGCTGGCAATGATAGGTATATCAGTCTATCTGCTGCTCGCGGTTCAGTTCCATCGAAAAACCCATCGTCATTTCAAAGAAGGCGAGGTTCTCGAGAAGGTTGGTGGCTTCGGCACAAATTTCCTCAAGGATTTTGCCAAGCTTTTCACCAGCAAAGACACTGTCCTCATCGGCATCTCTGGGTTGCTCGTGCTGCATCTCGTGGTGGATATCGGCACCTTCATCATCCCTTACATCACTGGCTTTGTCGACCCGCTGTATTTCGGCCATCTGGGCGCTGGACACGACACCATTCCTGCGCTTATGGATGCTGCCTGGAGCGGTGACCTGGTAAGAAATCTTTCTGTCTTCTCAATCTACGCTTTCAATACCATTGGCATCCTCGCCTTGCTTGGCCTGCCAGCCTATATTTGGTACAAGATATTCCGTCTCCGGACGCGACCGACCCATGAAGCGGAACATGAGCATCATCC
>JAAOYD010000099.1 GCA_018221165.1 Candidatus Woesearchaeota archaeon
CCCATAGAGATCGACTTCCTCAACGGCATCCTTAAATAGGAGTATTTCTCAGGACTATCATGGTCGTCATTAACATCGACACGTCGAAAGATTCTAAGGAAGAGATTAAACAGACAATCAAATATCTTCAGACGCTTGTTGATGGTGAGAGCTCGAGCGATTCTGGCTTTATCAACCCCTTCGCTGAAGACAGTAGCGATTCGAGTGATGATGATTCAAGCCCGCTCGATATGTTTGATAATCCCTTGGCAGAACCAGAATCTGATGAACCCGATGACACTGTTGATGTTGCGAGCATTCTTGCTGAAGATAACGACGATGATGACGACGAGAGCGATTTCTCATCTGAAGCTGAGATAATAGCTGAAGATACTGAGGATGTCTACATCGAGATAGTTGATTATGACTAGATGTCGAGAATGAAGCCCTTTCGGCCGACATTGATAACTCGTGTTTTGCCCACTTGTTCTTCTAAGCCTTCTGCCTCGTGAACATGACTACAGAATGCGATATCTGGTTTGAGTTCTTCAATTGCCTTCCGTACACCTGTGCTGCCCTTGAAAAACTGAGTGAGTTTCTCCATCACAGTCCCCGACGGGTGAACGTGAGTCACCATGATGCGTTTCTTCACGTAATGGATGTGCTTATGAGCTTGCTTGAGGGTATCATGGATTTCATCTTCGTCCATGCGCTCGATACCGATGTTTGCCTTGCCGCAGCCGAAGAATGCGACATTTTCATACTTCGCGCTGTACCCATGCAAGTTTTTGATAGGGTATGTTTTGAGGAGGACGTCATGGGTCGCGAGGCTGTCGTGGTTCCCTGGGATGATGAGCACTTTCTTCTGCTGCTCGATGAATGGCTTAATAACTCCTTTTGGTGGCGTGTCGAAATAGGTAAAGTCACCGCAGATGACGACGAGATCGACATCTTCCATCTTTGCTCGTTTTGCGAGTCGCTCCGCCAATGAACGATCGCCATGGATGTCGCCAACACCGAGGATTCTCATCGTTCTTTCACCTTTCCTGTGGTGTGGTCGATGATTGTGCTTGGGCTGCCCTCTAATGGGCCATCGTCGATTATGAGGTCCACCACTTTCTTAAGCCACGGGTCGACATCCGTTACCTTAGTCATGTTTGGGACATCAGCGCGGTTCGCGCTCGTTGTGACGACAGGGAAGCCCAGCTTACTCACGACCTTACTGAACCAATGATCAGGGATACGCACGCCGATGGTGTCCAGGTTGCCATTCACGTTCTTTGCCACTGCCTGCACGCGCAAGCGCAAGATGAGTGTGTAGGGGCCGGGTAGCTTGTCTAACCACTCGTTCTTGACCTCGCAGTTTCCGCGAATCCAAGACTTGCTCGGCGCGATGACACTGAAGGGTTTTGTTTCTCTTCCTTTAGCTTCACGGACACGCTTCACCAAGTCCTCTTTCGTCGCGTCGCAGCCGATGCCGTAGATAGTATCTGTTGGATAGATGAAGACGCTGTCTTTGAGCGCTTCAATATCAAGTGTGTCTTTGGTGACTGCGTGCATGCTAAGAGAAAGAATATGAGATTTAAAAAGGTTCTACCGCGGCCATCGGGCAGTGGCCGCGGAAGGGGCAAAGAACTAGAGATTAGCGACGCTTTCTTCTCTGACTGATTGGCGCCAGAGGAAATCATCCATCTGTTGGACGTAGTTGTCGTACTCGTTCCATTCCATGAACGTTTTCTTCTTGAAAAACACTTTACCACCCCCTGAGGTAGTGTTTCATCTCTTCCTCGTCGGTGATGAGGCCGTGCTGGCCCAGCACGGTGGTGATGTCATCCGCGTATCGGTCGCTGTCTTGGAAAGCTGCTGCAGTCATTTGTAGTACCTCATATCCATGCGTCGCTGTGCTGCATGTCAAAGCTCTGTTCGAGCGTGACATTCTTCATCTGCTTGAAAAACAATTCTTCAATGAATGTGTGGTCTTTGTGTGGGGGCATATTGTTCACCTCAATGTTTGCTCTGTTTCCATGTTACGGCTCACTCCTTTATAAGCGCGGCGCGAGGATGTCCAGTGCTTCTCGACGATAAAGGGCTTCTAGAGGGGTTGTTTTGATGGTTTCGGGCTGTCCAGTGGTCTGTGAATCAGAAAACACCACATATAGTTCATATACCAACGATAAGTAGCTACTCACGCTCATAATACACTTTTTTTGCACAAAACAGTAACATTTTTAAACTATTATTTTCTCAACAAGGGTCATGGAAGCAATTAGTTTCCCTCAAAACACAAGGCAGGTGACTAGACATATGGCAGAGAAGCGTGGTCGAGGCCGCCCCCGTGGATTCGGAACGGCACCCGGCGATTTCAAAGATAGGTTCCAGAAGTTCTACTACGAGCACAGAGCTCGGCTCAACGACGGCCGTCGCATACTCTACGAGGAGCGCAAGGCCAAAGGCTTATGCGTGCGCTGCGGCAAGAAGACTGTGCAGAAGAGCGTCTTTTGTCGACACCATCTTGATTTAAGTCGACAGTATAATCGTAACTAAATCCTTTTTCTCTTTTCTCAACTTAGATAGAGGAATCCTTGCTATTATTCCTTCTTTTCGTTTAATAATTCATACACCTTTTTGCCTTACGAGGTGATACGTATGGAAGAAAAACGAGGACGTGGAAGACCAAGGGGCTTTGGAGAGACTCCTTCAGGATACAAGGATCGCTTTCAGAAGTTTTATTTTTCGCATAGAGAGCGACTGAATGACGAACGACGCAATGCTTACGATGAGAAGAAACGCAAAGGCATCTGTGTCCGTTGTAGTGACAAAGCTGTCAGAGATAGCGTGTTCTGTAGAGACCACCGCGAACGCACGCATAAGAACTGAAAGATTGGTTCAGTAGAAAGTAAGATTGCTGCCTTGGGATAATCGCCAGACCTGAGCATGGACTCGGAGTCCATAATCGCGAGGGTCTGGAAAATCTCACCTCGGTGAGCAAGAGCCCGCAGCAAAGTGATGATTACCCCCCCATTAAAACATCTTTATCATATTCTCTTTAGAAATCAGTAATCTTTCTGTTGACGATGGTGGTGTTGCCGCCCTCGCCAGTTTTGCGTTCTAAGGTAACGAACTTGCCCTCGTCGAGACTTGCTATTTTTCTCTGGAAGGTTTTGTAACTCGCTTTGCCACCTTCTTTCTTATACACATTGAAGAGCTCTCCAATTTTTTTACCATCATGTTTCTTCACAACATCATAGATGAACTTCTCCTCGTCGGTGAGGTCTTCGCTGCTCTTGATGGTGAACTCGTCCATCGCGCCTAAAGCTTCCTTGACGTGCTCTTCTGCAATCTTCTTCTGCGCTTTCGCTTCCGCCTTCAACGTTGCTTGGCGCATCAAGTAGAGACCAGTACGGACGTCCTTAGCAAGCGCTGCTTTCTGCACGACGAGGTCGAAAGCTTTTGGTTCCCACACCCCGGGCACGAAGGCGAACTCACTTCTTTGTTCCAGGATGCCTCTGGTTTCTTTGTCGTTATATTGTTTGAACTCGATGAGTTCTGGCGTGAGTCGTGACTTTATTCTTTCATCTAATTCGATGAGCCAGGACTTGTAATTGGTGATGAGGATGATGGATTTCTTGAACAAGTCCTCGAGGAGAGAATAGAGAAAGTCAAACTCTTCCGCTTTGTCAATCTCGTCGAACACTAAAACTGCTGATTTCTTGTTGACGATAGAAGCAATAACTTTCATGAGCTCAGTTGAATTCTTGTTCTGTGTGAACTTGAAACCAAGAGCGTCGCATAATTCTAAGAGTACTTTGTACGTTGTGTTTGCTTGCCAGCAATTGACATAGCACACTTCAATTTCGTCGCTTTCATCCTCGAGCTCACGCATGACAAATCGTGCGGCAGCAGTTTTACCAATACCCGGTGCGCCGTGGATGAGTGCATTGCGTCCATTGCGGCCTTCAAGCAAAGGCGCGACCAATCTCGCGAGTTCCTTCTGCTCTCGTTCTCGGTAGGGGAGAATCTTTGGTAAGAATTCGTACTCGAGCGCGTCCTCGTTCCTGAAGAGCGATTCGCCGGCGCCGAGCACATCATCGAACAATCCCATACTCATTCACTTCGTTCATTCGTAGGGTTCCTGAACTGCGTTTCGGAACCCATGCGGGGTGCGAGGATGGGGTGCTATTTATGGATGTTGGTGGCTAAGGCGGAGAAAGTGAATTGTTTTCTATATGGTTATTAATTAATTTCATAAAACACTACAATATCTACTTTTTAGTAGTAAAAATAGAAAAGTATTTAAACAAACTTCTACATAAAGAGTAGCACTATGACTCCGACCAAACGCACTGCACAATTGGAAGCATTCTATTCACTTCCAGACACATTTTATGTGTTTGATACAAGTGGTATTATCTCACTTGCAGACTTTGATGCCCAACGTGTAGCGAAATTCTTTCGCGATAATCGTGATAGGTGTATTATCACTGATGGCGTCATGGAAGAAGTCAAAATCAACAACCAACGTATGCGTAATGCTCGTCGTAAAGTAGTTCCTGACACAGTCTTTGAAGCAGTCTCTGCTGCTTACCTTGCGAATGATACTACGACTGCTACAGTTCAAGAGCACTCGGACTATGATCTCCATCGCTGGCTCGGTCTTAAAATGGCGTATCAGAGCTCCAATAAAAAGAAGACAGATAATGATGAAATCTCGGGTGTGGATACGCACATCCTTGCAACTGGTTTGACACTTGGTGCAAACATTGACCACTTCAGGGCACAGCACGAATTCAGTCCTGACACAAATCTTGTAGTCATTGTTAGCACTGATGAACATGTAACTGGTACGCTCGGCGCACTGAAGAACTCGATTTATGGCCCTGCTTATCCCGGTCAAGAACTAAAAAACGGAATCACGCCAGACGCTGAAACTGTCAGCGGACACATTGGCACCTATGCTAATGTGCGTGCTCCAAACTTATATACTATACTTCAGAGATGATTCTCATGTCTATGTTCACACGTGTCAAATACCCTAAAATCCCTTATTTGGGTGAACGTATGGAGATACTTGATGGGCCAGTCCATGTTTTTGAGAAGCTCGATGGCGCGAACTGCCAGATAAGAAATGATTATGAACATCTAGTTACTGCTTCCCGTTCTGGCGGGGTTCCTGTCAACCTCCAACGCACTGATTGGTGGAATCACTTCACTAATTGGGCCAACCGTTTCTATAGTTCATTTCAACATGATCTTGCTGCTCCACTTAATGAGCTTATTCCTGAGCATCTCGTGCTCTTTGGCGAATGGCTCTCACCACACACGCTTGAATATCCTGCTCACTTAGCAAACAAATTTTACCTTCTCGATGTCTTTGATAAGGATAAAGAACAATTTCTTCCACATTATGATGCTGTGAATCAAGCGACAATTGGCGGTCTTCTTCCACTTCCTTCCCCTCCACTTATTGCTTCAGGCCGGTTCACATATAGTGAACTTGAAAGTCTTCTTCCAGGAAGTCTCTTTCGTGATGGAGATAAAGAAGGATTAGTCATCAAGGATTATGAAGGCCAGCGTTTTGCTAAGATGCTGAATCATGACTTTGCCGAACGGCGAGATGCAGGTACGGGTATGGAGCGTTACCTCACCGAACGACGCATCGAAAAAGCCCTGCATCGTTTTGTTGATGATGGTCGTGTACCGACACGGCAACGCCTTTATGACGAAGTGATGACCGATCTTAGAGCAGAGATGCCTGCTCGATATTTCGACGGAACGTCAATTAAACGATGGTTTTCAGTTGCAGTTAGACCCTTCTTGGATGATTTGAAGTGAGCAATAGCTATTTAAGCCGGTGCTCTAGACCCTTTTCCCATGCATTACTCGGATTTAGTTACTGTCTACGAAGCGCTTGAGGCTACGTCGAAGAGATTGGAGAAGACGCATGTACTTTCTGAGTTCTTGCAGACGGTTCCTGAGAATGAGCTTGAGAAAGTTATTCTTTTGTTACGTGGTCGCGCTTTTCCTCCTTGGGATAAAAGAACATTGGGATTTTCTTCGAAGCTGGCGGTGAAAGCGGTAGCTGTCGCTTCAGGTGAATCAGAGAAGACGGTAACAGAATCGTGGAAGAAAGAAGGTGATTTGGGCAAGGTTGCTGTTCTCTTGGTTGGGAAGAAGAAGCAAGCCACTTTGGTTTCTCAGGACTTGACAGTGCGAGAAGTCTTTGAGACCCTGCAGAAGCTGCCAGGGATGGAAGGGCTTGGCTCGACTGATCGCAAGACCAAGACCATAGCTGCGTTGTTGGGCCACGCGACCGGGAATGGAGCGATGTTTCTTCTTCGGACAGTGCTGGAGACTCTCAGAGTGGGTGTTGCTGATGGAACGCTTCGCGATGCGATAACATGGGCCTATCTGCAACCTCAGATAAATTACAATATGGAAAAGAATGATATTGAGTTCGCTGATGACTCGAGTCGGGAAGATTACAATAAATTGACTGAAGCAGTGCAGAAGGCCTACGATCGCTGCAACGACTTCTCTCATGTGGCTGTGACGGCGAAGGAAGGCGGCACTGCTGCCTTGGGAAAGATAGCTCTTGAATTAGGCACACCTATTCGGGTGATGCTGGCGCAGCGAGAAGCCACTGTGGAAGCAGGCATGGCGCGTGTCGGCGCGCCTGCTGCGCTGGAATACAAGTACGATGGCTTCAGAATGCAGGTGCACAAGGATGGCTCGAAAGTCACTATATTCACGAGACGCTTGGAGAATGTGACGATGCAGTTCCCTGATGTGGTTGATGCAGTGAAAGCCCATGTGACAGCGAAAACCTGCCTCCTTGACTGTGAAGCTGTTGGGTATGACGCAGCCACAGGCAAATACACTGCTTTCCAGCAGATTAGTCAGCGGATTCGACGGAAGTACGACATCGATAAACTCAAGAAGAAGCTGCCCATCGAGCTGAATGTCTTCGATATCCTGTATCTTGAGGGTGAGGAGCTGCTGGATATGCCCTTCAGCGAACGCAGGAAGAAGCTCGAGAAAACCGTGAAGAATGTTCCCAAAGCTATAGTTTGTAGCTCATATATCGTTACCGATAGTGTTGCTGAGGGTGAAAAATTCTACAAAGCGGCACTGGCTGCAGGTAACGAAGGTGTGATGTGTAAGGCGCTGGATGGCCTATACAAGCCTGGTAGCCGTGTGGGTCACATGGTCAAAGTCAAGCCTGTGCTCGATACAATGGACCTCGTGGTGGTTGCTGCAGAGTGGGGTGAAGGGAAACGAAGCGGCTGGCTCACCTCGTTTACTGTGGCTTGCAAGGGTGATGAGGGTGATTTCCTGACTATCGGCAAGGTTGGCACCGGCTTGAAGGAGCTGGAACAGGAAGATGGTGTCACGTTCAATCAGGTGACTGAGTTGCTCAAACCTCACTTATTGTCTGAAGATGGTCGTGATGTTGTTGTGAAGCCACAGATAGTCTTTGAGCTTGCTTTCGAAGAAATCCAAGCCAGTCCCAGCTACGAATCAGGCTATGCGCTGCGCTTTCCTCGCGTGCTTCGCGTACGCGATGACCGCGACCCAGAAGAGATTACAACTTTGGAAGAAGTTCGCGTTGCGTACGAGCATCAACGCGGGCGATAATTCTATCATAACCTTTATATGGTTTTGAACCGCTCCTGGAACTATGACTTGCGGAAACATCGTTACAAATGGACCACGGAAAAGGGTTGAGCCAATAGTCCATATGCATCCAAGCTATATAATTTGGAATCGTACTCCTATTCGTGTTCCTGTAATCCGTCCCGGACATAAGCTGGTAGAAGAGCGAGTGACTGACGGTCCTTACACGTGTGACTTGCGCTACAGCGCGGTCTTCAATCGAAAACAGTGAAACAATTTAAAAACAATTCTCAGATTTTTCATCTTTCTCCTCCCCAACCAGTATAGATTATTCTCGTCTGGCCTTGAACACCCCTCGGTTTCCTATGGAAATTACCTGTTCCATTTTTGGAACACTGTTCCATAATAGATAAGCTTATATAGAAGTGGCGGCTAATGGGGTGATTAAGGAATACTC
>JAAOYD010000100.1 GCA_018221165.1 Candidatus Woesearchaeota archaeon
CCAAAGTGCTGGAGCGCAGCGGCGCGGTTAACCATCTCCTCATCATTGAAGACCTGTTCCGCCATGTGGAAATAGCCTGCGATGGCCTTGTCATCGCCAGTCTTGATGGCCTCATCAATACCATGCTCGTCAACAGTAGTGTAGATGACGTTCTCGGTCCGTCCACGTGCAAGTTCGATAAAACGGAGCATCACCGGCACAGGGTTTACACCTGCCTGGATGGCAGCCGCATGACTACCGCTGGAAATCGCTTCAAGATCTTGCTGGGCACCGAGCCTAGCGATGTAGTTCCTCGCAATGAGTTCTGCGACTGGGCTACGTCCTTGGTTCGCTGTACAGGCGAATTCGATTGTGGGAATCATAAGTTACTACTGGGAAGTAGTATTTATATAGTTTTCGCTTTTTTAGCGCTTAATCGCCTTCAGAGCCTTGTACCACTCGTTCGGGTCACCCTTGATAATTTCTTTCGCAAGTTCTTTCGCTCGCGTAGTCTTGAGGCATTTAGGGCAGTTCTCGAGCCAGTTCGTCGCGCCTTCGTAGCCTTGCACAAGATACTCCTTCGCCTGAAGCATGCATTCAAGGAAATCTGCATCACGAACGATGTCTTGTTCAGGAGTGGGACTCTCTTCATAGCCTTCCATGAGGCCGCTAATTTTCTTCGCGAGTACTTCCGGAAGCTGTTCCATCTGTTCTTTGAACGCTCTCGCTTCTGCTTCGTTCTTGTTGGGAAAGTAGCGCTGTTGGACTTTATCCAAATCGCCGATGCGCGCTTCACCTAATTCATGAAAGAGTGCGATGGACGCTGCTTTCTCCGCGTCAAGTCCTTCGAGTGCGGCAAGTGTGTAGGCAATAACTGCTGTGCGCCAAGAATGATCAGCGATACTTTCTGGACTTTTGTGGCCAAGATGACTCCAACCATGTCTGATTTGCCGTTTGAGATGGCCAGCTTCAAAGAGGAAGTTGGTGAGCTCACTCATCGCCGTTCACCCGCATCTTGAGGTCGTAGAGGACACGTTCCACTTTCTGCAGGTTGTACTTGATAGAATCGTATTTGCGACGCAGTTCGCCGTTGCGGAAGTCGAATTGTACGAATTGGCCGTAGATTTCTTCAATGGCCTGATGGATGAGTGTGACTTTCTCGGTGTCGTTCTTCGTCGCCAATATTACCGCTTGCCGGCACAATTCACCAGTCAAGTCAGCCAAACCACCAAGATAGGGTTCGGCGCAGACACCTAGAGACTGCATTGTGGCAATCTTGCCGTCTTTCATGAAGCTCAAGAACACCTTGGCCTCGACGTATTCCTCGAGTGCGTTGGCAAAACCGCCGGTCTTCAAGGTATGATTGCAGTCGATTTCCTTGTCCAGCTTCGCCTTAATCTTCTCAGCGGCAGCCAGCTGCCCCTCAGCTTTTGCCACATCGGCTCTATGCACGCTGTAGATGGCTTGTTTGGAGAGTTTGAGAATATCCCGCGATTCCTTAATCACAGCCTCGCGCTTGGCGTCGAAAGCCTCGAATGAGGCTTTGATATCCGCGAATTCTTTCTCGTCGAGCATGAGGAGAGGAAAACTGGTTTCATTTAAAAAGGATTCGCACTGATTCTCTGAAACCGTCCCGACGATAGGCAACAGAAACCTTTAAATATTGTCGTTTGCAGGATTCAAGCATGAGCGTCTTCCAAGGTGTTATCGTCTTTTTCCGAGATGTCGGCATGTACGATGTCATCCTGCCTTTCCTCTTAGTCTTCACGCTTATCTATGCTTTACTTGAGAAGACGAAGATTCTTGGTGTGGAGCGTGTTGGTGACAAGGAGTATACGAAGAAGAACGTGAACAGTATGCTCGCCTTTGTCTGCGCCTTCTTCGTAGTGGCCAGCAGCAAACTCGTCGCAGCCATCAACCAGCTCGTCGGCAGCATGGTGTTGCTCCTCGTCCTGCTCGTGTGCTTCATGCTCCTCGTCGGTAGCATGCACAAAGATGACAAATCAGGGTTCGAATTGAAGGGCTTCTACAGGAACGCCTTCTATGTCATCATGTTCGTCGGCATGATTCTCATCTTCCTCAACTCAGTCGGCTGGCTCCAAGCGGCATGGGGATACACCGTAACGCATCTAGACAGCCAGCTCATCGGCATGATAATGCTCCTCATCATCATTATAGCTCTGATGGTCTTCGTGACACGCGACCCATCAGCTGCGAAGAAAGAGAAGAAAGAAGAAAAGAAGGAATCATAATTCGGAGGGATTCACTATGGCTTTAGCGAATAACGCATTTGCAAGTTACCCAGGAGTTGTCGACCAGCAAGTCATGATAGCCGCCCAGAGATTCGGCATCCTGAGTATGATTCTACCATTCATCTTCGTGTTCACGCTCGTCTATGCAATTTTGCACAAGACAAAGATTCTCGGGGAGAAGAGCAAGAATTTCAACGTCATTATTTCCTTGACCATGGGTGCGAGCGTTGTTACCCCCCACATTCTCATGGGGACTGGCGGTCCACGGCTCGTGAACGGGATGATAGATCCTGTCGTGACAATCAATAACGCTCTCCCGAACATCAGCATCATCCTCATCGCAGTCCTGATGATACTCCTCATCTTCGGTGTGTGGGGCAGCAAGGTGAAGCTCGGCAACAGCAGCCTCAGCGGTATCATCTCGCTTATCGCGTTCATTGCGGTCATCTTCATCTTCTTGCTCAGCGCAGGACTCCTGCCACCAAGGGCAACAAGCATGGCACAAAGCGCAGGGATGAATTCCGCAACAACCCCACTGATAGTAGTCATACTCGTCTTCGCGCTCATCATCTGGTGGGTCACGAAGGAAGAAGATCCGCATAGAGAGAAGAAAGAGGAATCTTTCGGGAAGTTCTTCGGAAGTATCCTCGATAAGGACAGGGAATAAGCATGGTTTCAGGAACTGAAACCTACGAATGAACGAAGTGAATGAGTATGGCAACTTTCCTCGACGTCTCGTTACTCGGTGGAGCGAAGGTTATCTTTACCTTCCTCCTCGTCTACGTGGTCGTCTGGGGATTGCTTACCTGGATTAAGCCGTTTGGCAAGAGCGCATCCACAGGGCCCTATGCCATCATCGCTCTCGTCGCCGCATTCTTCAGTGTCATTAGCGGCACAGTGCGGTATATTATTGAATTCATGACGCCCTGGTTTCTCTTTCTCATCCTATTCCTTTTCTTCACGCTGTTCATCATCAGGATGTTCAACGTGGGTGAGGGCGATCTGAAGAAGATTATCGGCAACGGCACTGTCCAGGTCCTGATTATCGCGATGATTCTTATCATCATGTTCTTCGCGCTCGGCAGCGCCTTCGGCCAGAAGAGTCTAGAAGCGACACAGGGTGGCAACGTCTACTACAATCCTGATATTGGCACCGGCGCGACTGGCGGACAGCCAGCCGGACAACCAGGAAGTGGTGGTGTTCTTCAACCAACAAGCTATCCTCCTGGAACATTGCAACCGGGTGACGACATCATGCCTCCACAACCCACAGGTGGTGCACAGCTGCAACCAGGACAACCAGGTGCGACAGCCACCCCAGACTTCAGCCTGCACGTGGTAAATACGCTACTGCATCCAAAAGTACTGGCAATCATCGCCGTCCTGCTCATCGCAGTGTTTACGGTGTGGCTCCTCGGACGACCAGATTTTATCTAGGGGTAACAATATTACTCGGGAGCCACTTAGATGTAAAGCAAATATTTTTAGGCATTCTTTCTATTTTGAAGGGGTGGGCATTTCTCAACGATTAAAAAAATATTTTATGCATTCACTTGCTAAAGCACCAATTGATCCTCCGATCATACTGCTAGTAATTAAATGATAACCAAACAATTCCATAAGATAATCTTTAGGAAACTCGGCAACTTTATTTCCGTCCAAATCATAGCATTTAGCTTCCTCTCTAAGATATCTATCAGCATATTTTAAATAGCCAACCATTGGGATTAAATCTTCAAGTTTGGGTTTTATCTTTTCTGTCATTTTCAGATTCTCCCAAGAAAACTCGTCATGTTTAATGAACGAACTAAATCCTCAATCTCTGGCGCATTGGCAACCTGTTTCGCAAGGGCTCGAAGACCGTCTTGTATTGAACACTCCAAAGCATGATATGAATGCGCACCCCAATCAGGCAGGAGTCGTGAGAACCTGACAGTGTCTTGGACAAGTCTCTCAATATTCTTTGTATTGTGTTGAAAAATGGGGTCAATCCAATATCGCTGCACGTCTTGAGTTGCATCAAAAACTGGGACTTTGTAAGTGAGAAATCCTTCAATCTCTCTTAAATCCACTAATCCTGGGATATCATCTCTCAAAGTTATCGTCTTTGCAACAAGTTTCCTGAATTGATATCCGATATCTTCGTTTCTCTTTAATTTATCGAGCAAATAAAGATAGCTCATTTTTTCCGAGGTTTTCGATTCGTTATCTTTTACAAATATCCTGTGCGGAAAACTTCTTTTCCCCTGGAGTGACATTCCTTCGAGCATACGGTCCTGCTGGAGCGCTTCGACCATACTTCCCCAGGTCTCATAGGTTGAAGAAACCAGTCCATATCCCGTCTCCCATTCATAGATACTTGATCTTTTTTCCAATTTACCAACTCCATGCTTTTCGAGCGCATTCACTAAGACACTTGCGTAAGGCCGCGTCTCTCGCATCGCTTCCTCATGTTTCGCGTAGTCCTTTCCCCTAAATAGGCGTATCATTCACCACACCTATTTTCTGTCAATTTAATTGCTGTGTTGATATCTCTTATCCCGTATTCTTTATTCAACTCTCTGACAGCTTTATTATAACATCTTTCTTCACACATCTTTTCAGCTAAACGAGTAGCTGAATCCTTATCCATTTCACTAGTCAATTCAAAATCGTTAATCAGTTGTGACATCGTCTCATCTAAACATACTTGTCTAGGATCTTTTGGTTTTAACAAATCCTCAATCGCGGAAGTTGTATAACCAGCAGAAGTTAATGCTTGCTCATATCTTGCCTCTGTTTGTGTCCGTGCTCGTTGATCTACTTTAAAATTCATATAACCCAACGCAAAAGGCATCATAAAAATTGCTGAGAAAAGAATAACAACATCTTTCGCAGATCTATCATCGTATATTTCTTCATCGTATATTCTATTCATTTTTCAATAGCTCTTCCAGTTCTTTTACTACCATCGTTTCAATTTTTTGTAGCTCATTTTCAAGGCCAGCAACTCTTGTGTCATATCTTTCAACAATCTCTCCATATCTATCTTGCATGACGAACTGAAGATAATCTTTTACTGCCAGAATTGGTCTTTCCGCGTCATTAATTGTATAACATACACGATTGAATGTCTGCCCAAAACCTCTTTCTTGTTCAAAACAGGGCTCAGCATATACATCATGTCTTTCTACAATTTTTCTTAATAGACCACTTGGAAAAATAGTTGGTGATGGGACTATTGCCACTCTGACTTGGGGAGAAGAATTTTTATTCTCTCTAACAGTTACCCCTAGAAAAACATTACTTAAAATGGTATCAAAATATTTTAATCTTGAACCAAGTATTTGTTCTTCACCATGTTCTTTCCAATTCCCAACTTTTGGAAGATATCTCTCTTTAAGTGCTGATACAATCTGTTGATAGAGTTCGAGAGTACTCATTTTTCATCACTTGATAATAGTGTTGTTCAACACATATATCAAACTTTTTAATAGATTTCTTGACATATTAGTAAAATATATAAATAAATAACACATCCAATAGGGTGATGCATCAACTCGACCTGAAAGACAGAAAGCTACTGTACTATCTCGATCTAAACAGTCGGAGCTCCCTCAATGAGTTAGCGAAGAAAGTCGGGCTCTCAAAACAAGTAGTCGACTACCGCTTGAAACGACTAATGAAAAATAAAATCATCAAGCAATTCTACACAGTCATCAACTTCTCGAAGCTTGGCTACACTCAGTATAAGCTTTATCTCAAGTTGCAGAACGCAACGGTCGAGAAAGAGCAAGAGATTCTTGATTATTGGATAAAAAGCGAGTCAAGCGTTTGGGTGGCTTCCTGCAGAGGAAAATGGGATCTCGCAGTATCAATCCTCGCAAAGGATATCAACGATTTCGGCGAGATTCTCAGCGAGTTCGCAAACAAATATGGCCTCCACATTCTTGAGAAAGACATACTCACCACGCAGATAAGCCCTATCTTCACCCGATCATACCTTCTCGAGCAGAAAGAAAAGAAGAGATTCACCTACGGTGGAAAAATCGAAGAGTACCAACTCGACAAGACAGAAGACGCCATCCTACAAACCTTATCCACAAATGCTCGAATTCCGATTCTTGAGATGATGAACAAACTCAGTCTGACGAGAGACACAATCAATTATCGCCTGAAAAAACTGACCAAAGACAAGATTATCTCACAATACCGCATCCTAATCAACCTCGAAGCGCTCGGGCATAAACTCTACAAGATTATTCTTCGCTTCCATTCACTCACCGCAGAGAAGGAGAGAGAGATAATCACATACGTCGAAACGCACTCTCACGGAGTCCAATATCTGAAGCTCGTCGGGTCATCAGATACAGAACTAGAATTTGAAGTCGAGAGTGACGAACAACTCCATAAAATACTGCTCGAGATTAGGAACAAGTTCTCAGACATCATCAGAGACTACGACACTCTTCTCATCAAAGAAGAACATAAACTCAACTATTACCCTTTCTAAACTCCTTTCACTTCTTCGGCGAAGCTCTTTTCACTTTATCAGTGATGCGTGAGAGTTCAGCCACATTCTCAGTAAAGACAGGGAGCACTTTCGAGAAGACCTTCTCCATGGCCTTGACTTCTGCGCCAACTTGAAGAATGTTCTTGTCGTACTCACCAACTTTGCCGATAACTGCTTCGTGGAGCTTGTCGTACTCGCTTTTCATATCGTCAATGCGCTGTTCCATCTTATCGAGCTTACTGGACATGGCTTCTTTCCATTCGACGATTTTGTTGACGCTCTTGACGAGCTCGCCCCATTTCTCGTCGATGATAGCTTCGATAAGTTCCTCATTGGATGTGCCTCCGTAGCTCATATCAGGCCGTGATGGCGCCATTGCTTGTGGTGGTGAGGGCATTGGATTAGGGTCGTTTGGAAGAGGTCCTTGATGTGTTGTGATATTGTTGTCCATTGGTATCGCCCCCATCTTGTGGGTTGGTTGCATATTTGCTTGGTTGAGCGCGTCGAAAATCTGTGTGCTGCTGAAGCCGTCGTGTTGCAGGGTTTGAATAATCTGGTTATTAGTGAGGCCTTTACGCTGCATGTCCTCAATTTGCGCGAGCGGGATGTCCCGTCGCGATTCCGCGCTTGTTCCTATCCCTGGCATCGCCTCACCCATAATGCATTTCCAGAAGAGAGTATTTAAATGTTATGATGAGGTAGAAGGCCGCAGTGCTCATTTCTTCTTCGCGTCCTGGAGTAGCATCTTCGCTTCATGACGCGTGACGAACTGGAGCGGCTCCCACATGTCCATATAGCGTTCCAGAACTGTGAATTCGTGCTTCTTGACCACTGTGCCGAGCTCTCCAGCCATGGCGTCGATCTTCTCGCGAACATCTTCCACTTTGCGAGCCAGTTCGGTGAGCCGTTGCGTTAACGCCTTGAGGTCCACACGCGTATCTCGCTCATACTCAAGCAACCCTTGCTCAGTTAATTGCGTCTTCTTCTGCAGGTTCACCGTCCGCTCTTCGAGCACTGACAACCGGGAAGCAGTCTCACTGACTTGTTCGCGCACACCTTGCAGCATAGGACTCGGCGCGCCGACGTTCTTGCGTGTATCCGGCGGGGTGCCACCTTGTCCAGGGAAGAGTTGTGGTTCAACCATAGTGGTGTTCTCGTCACAAACTTTATATATTGTTCTCGTCGAGAAAGACATGTGGGAGGCACTGCTTATTAAGCTTTGTCACTCCTGGAGAGGTGAGGTACTTGTCAGAGACAAAAGGGGGTCCGTTCTCGCTTGAAGTGGTGCGTGAAGGTGGAGAAACCATCTTGCGCATTGACTGCACGCAGGTCTTGAGAGTCCCTTCCATAGAGGATGAAAAACTCTACATGGGCAAAGCGGTCGAGCTCCTCACCGAGAATCCTGACGCGACCAAGCTTATCTTTGATCAGAAGCGCGATTATGAGTATGATTACGCCCAAGTTCGGCTGCTGAAAGACGTGGCCATGGTCTATAACCGGATTCTGCGCCAATCTGCGGATTACGGCCTCGCAGTACTGCAGAGCTTTGGCGCTGGCGTCGATGCGAACAAGGCCTATGCTGAGTTGCACGAGGCTATCTTCAACACGCTCAAAGCTGATCCTGTCGCTGCCTATCTCCGTTTCAAACGCGCCGCGCGGAGGGAACGCATCAATCTCGAGAAGGCGCTTACTGATGAGGAGGCTGCTGCTTCCCAGAAATATATCGTCCTGCTCGACCGTCTCGCGGAAAGCATGAGCAAGACAGAGATCATCCAGAAACTCTCCCCCTATCTTGCTGGTGTGAAGGAAGGCGATCGCGCCATCTACCGCCGCATCTTCAGTCCTATCATCAAGCCTGATTTCATGTTCACCAAGCTCATGGCCACCTATCCCAAAGGCGCAGTGGAAGTGGCGAATTACTCCGTAGGCGGTACTGATGTCGTCGTGTTCGAGCAAGAGGATGACATCCAGTACTTGTATCACATCACCCCGCCCGAGTTCAAGCTCGACGAGTCGAAGTACGAATTGTTGGATGCTGCCAGAAATATATTGAGCGAGCACACTCCAACCCAGCAGGAGTTCGTCAACCCTGAACGCATGCGTGAGGTGTTCAAGAATATCGGTCACGATCTCATTCTTGAGCTGTCGACGCACCGACGACTGAAACTAAGCGATGCCGAACTGGATACGTTAACGCAGATTCTCATTAGGTATACTGTCGGGTTCGGCCTTATTGAGATACTGCTCGAGGATCCTGAGACCCAAGACATTACTGTGAACTCGCCGGCAGGCAACCTCCCCATCTTCCTCGTGCATGGTCAGTTCGGTGAGTGCAAGACAAACATCATCCCGAGCATCAGCGATGTGGAGAGTTGGGCGAGCAAGCTGCGCATCATGTCTGGAAGGCCGTTGGACGAGGCGGATCCTGTGTTGGATACAGAGATTAACATTCCTGGCGTGGCCAGCGCGCGTATCGCTGTCATCGCTCCACCGCTCAACCCTGATGGCATAGCCTATGCGTTTAGGCGTCATCGTGACAAGCCGTGGACGCTGGCGCTGTTCATCAAGAATCGCATGTTGAACCCCCTCGCTGCAGGACTCTTGAGTTTCCTCATCGACGGCAATCGTACCATGCTCGTCGCGGGAACGAGAAGCGCTGGTAAGTCATCGTTACTCGGCTCGTTGCTCGTAGAAATCATGCGGAAGTATCGCATCCTCACAATAGAGGATACCTTAGAACTGCCAGTCGCGGCATTGCGTAATCTCGGGTATAATATTCAGCCGATGAAAGTTGCCGGTGCCTTAGCCAAGGGCGATTCAGAAGTGCCTGCTGATGAAGGTATCAGGACAACATTACGTCTTGGTGACAGCGCCTTGATTATCGGCGAGGTGCGCAGCAAGGAAGCGCGTGCTCTTTACGAAGCTATGCGTGTGGGCGCCTTGGCGAATGTCGTCGCGGGCACAATCCACGGTGACTCTCCCTATGGTGTGTTTGATCGTGTTGTGAACGACCTTGACGTGCCACGAACAAGCTTCAAGGCTACTGACATCATTGTCGTCGCGAACCCTATCAAGAGTGCTGATGGCTTGCACAAGTGGCGGCGCATCACGCAAATCACTGAAGTGCGGAAGGAGTGGGAGGAAGACCCGCTGCGCGAACATGGCTTCGTCGACCTGATGAAGTACAATGCCGAAACTGACGAGCTCGAGCCGACGGACGCGCTCATCAACGGTGATAGCGAAATTCTCAAGAGCATTGCCGGCCAAGTGAAAGATTGGGCAGGCGACTGGGACGCGGTGTGGAGTAGCATCATCCTACGGTCAGACATCAAAGAATATCTCGTCAAGCGTGCTGATGAGGAGAAGGATGACGAACTTTTGGAAGCGGGCTTCGTTGTGCAATGCAACGATGAGTTCCATCGCATTAGCGACAAGGTGAAGGAGAAGACTGGGAAACTGGACAGCAAGCGGATTGCATTCGAATGGAAGGAGTGGCTCGAACAGGAGCTGAAACGTCGCGCCGCTCGAAAGAAGACTGCTGAGTCTCTGGATGGGGTGTAGCATTGCCTGATGAAGATTATGAGGAACTCAGAAAACGTTATGTTGAAAAGTTGCGAGACGAGTTCCGCGAAGAGGAAAGTTCTGAAGTGCATACGCGCCAGTACGAGGAATTCCGAAAGGAGTATCTTCCAAAGCCGCTTTCCTGGTATGAAAAGACTTGCAACACTATGGAGAAGATTCTTCCGCTTTCGCCCGACGCGAAACGGGGGCCTATACTCGAGAAGGCAATCGCAACCTGCCATCTCCAATTGACTCCGAAGGGAGTGACCGCGTTCTCATTACTCGTGCCCATCATCCTCATCTTCATCGCGATCGTCGCATTTCTTGGCATCCCAATGGCTTTGGGCAAAACAGGCAGCATGTTCCTGACGTTCTACACCGCAGTCGTCTGCCTCGTTCTCGTGTATCCACTGGGTCGCATCCCAGAATATCTCGCGTCGACCTGGCGTATGAAGTCAGGCAATCAAATGGTGCTGTGCATCTTCTACATCGTTACGTATATGCGTCACACGTCAAATCTTGAACTAGCGATCGATTTCGCGGCCGAACATCTCAACCCGCCGTTGAGCCTGGACATGAAGAAGATTATCTGGAATCTTGAGACTGAGAAGTACGACAGCCTGAAGGATAGTCTTGATGAGTACCTTGATGGCTGGCGTGACACGAATGCTGAATTCATCGAGGCAATGCACCTCATCGAGTCCTCGCTTGTAGAGAGTAGCGATACGCGTCGCGTCGAGGCGCTCGATAAGAGCCTGAGCGTCATGCTTGAGGAGACCTACGAAAAGATGTTGCATTACGCGCATAACCTCAAGAGTCCTTTAACAACCTTGCACATGCTTGGTATTATCCTTCCCATCCTTGGTCTCGTCATCCTGCCGTTACTCGTCGCGTTCATGCCTGAAGTCAGGTGGTATCATCTTGCTGCACTGTATAACTTCACTTTGCCGGTGTTGGTGTATTTCCTCGGCCGGAACATTCTTTCGAATCGACCGAGTAGTTACGGCTCTGCTGACGAGTCAACACCAGGTGCTGAGAATGTGACGGTCGGCAAGATGCATTTCACTCCGTTCATCGCCGCATTCTTAGTGATTGCCGCGTTCACCTTCGTCGCCATTATTCCCTTGCTGTTCCACGCTGCGAACCCAGATTTTGATTTCGTACAGGGTGTGGAAAGCGAAGGGAAAAGCATTCTTGGTTTCTATCCTGTCGACCCGTGGGATAACGAACAGACAGAAGGCGCGACGTTCTGGTTTAACGAGTACCGTGAATTGAACTATGAAAAGTCTGACGGCTCCACAGTCACAGTCATCGCTGGTCCCTATGGTTTAATCGCGACGCTCTTGAGCTTGTTAATCCCGCTCGGTTTGGGATTAGGTGTCGGGTTGTATTATCGTTTGCGAACGCGGGGTGTGATTGCGAAGCGGCAGCAGGCGAAAAAGCTCGAGCTTGAATTCGCTTCAGCATTGTTTCAGTTAGGGAATCGTCTCGCTGATGGCTTGCCGTTGGAGATTGCGTTCAGTAAGGTCGCGGTTGTCTTGCCTGATACCATAAGCGGAGCGTTCTTCCAGGAGGTCTCGGTGAACATCACACGCTTGGGCTTGAGTGTGGATGACGCGTTGTTCCATGAAAAGTACGGCGCTATCAACAGGTACCCGAGCAATATCATTGAGAGTAGTATGAAAGTGTTGGTGGAGAGCAGTAAGAAAGGGCCGCTCATCGCCTCCCAGGCGATTATCAATGTCAGCAATTACATCAAGGAGATGCATCGCGTGGAAGAACGCTTGAAGGATCTCATGGCTGACGTCATTAGCAGCATGACGTCGCAAATTAAGTTCCTTACACCCACCATCGCAGGCATCGTCATTGGTATCACGTCAATGATTACGACTATCTTGGGCAAGCTGAGCAAGAACATCGAGGGTTTAGAGGCGCAGGGAGCTCAGAATGGCGCGTCAGGTCTTGATGGCATAGCGGGCATGACTGGTGGTGCGGTCGGCACTTACTGGTTCCAGCTGGTTGTCGGCTTGTATGTCGTGGAGCTCGTGTTTGTGCTGACGATACTGGTGAATGGCATCCAGAACGGTCCTGATAAAGTGAACGAGCGAGCTATGTTGGGTCGTAACATGGTGAAGAGCACCATAACCTATTGCATGCTTGCATTTGTCGTTATATTGTTGTTCAATTTCGTAGGAGTAAGTATTATACCATAGGGGTGAGATGATGGAAATAGTATTGGGTGTGGCAGGACTTATTCTGATTCTCGGTGCGTTCGCCATGGAGGAGTTCCAGAAGCATACGCGTCATGAAAGCTTGGCCTACAACGCGATTAATTTCTGTGGTGCCATGTTCCTCGCAATCTATGCATGGAGTCTTGGAAGCTGTCCGTTCGTCATCCTGAACTTGGTGTGGATGGCTATCGCAGGGTACAAACTCGTCGAGATCTCAAAGAGAACTGGGAAGAAGCGGAAGAAGAGAAAGTAGGGGCTTGAGCGAAGCGAAACTTCGACAGCATCGAAGTTCGGAGCTTTAGCGACCGAACCCCTGCTTCCCAGGGTAGCGACGCTGAATGGGTTATCGAAGAAAACCCTACGAACGAAGAATGAGTGAGTATGGGTTCGCAGGGATTTGAACCCTGGACCTCTCCGTCTTCAGCGGAGCGCTCTCCCGCTGAGCTACGAACCCATAAGTGTTTTGCGGGAATTCTCAGAGACTGAGGGCGTTTTATATAGTTTTTGGGGTGAGAATTAGAGCTGTTTCTTCCCTTTGAGCAGGTCGTGGAGCTTCGCTGAAAGCTCGTCTGCCTTGACCCTGACTTGTTTCTCAGTATCCCTGTCTCGTAGGGTGACTGTGCCGTCCTTCATGGTGTCGCCGTCGACGGTGACGCAATAGGGCGTTCCTTGCATGGCCGCGCGGAGATAGCGTCGTCCAATACTACCTGCTGCATCGTAGGAGCAGGTGAATTCACCGACAAGATTCTCAAAAATCTCTCGTGCCTTTTCTGGCATGCCGTCTTTCTTGACAAGCGGGAAGATCTGGACTTGAATGGGCGCGAGGAAGGACGGTAATGACAGGGTTGTCTTGCCTTCTTTCTCCTTCTTAGGATCGTAGGTGAGGTCGAGCACCGCGAGCACCATCCTGTCAGGGCCGAATGCTATCTCGAGAATGTGTGGAATTTCTTTCTTATGCGTCTCGTCGCTGGCGACGAGTGCTTTCTTTGCTGCTTCTCCGTGTTGTTTCAGGTCGTAGTCGGTGCGGTCGTGGACGCCACACATCTCTGTCCAACCGAAGCTGCTCAGCTTGACTTCAATATCCCATGCGTCGTCGGCGTAGAATGCTTTCTCATCCGGACCGTGCTGCCGGATGCGCATGTGCGATTCTGGAATGCCTATGCTGGTAAACAACTCATAGGCTAAGGCTACTGTGTAAGCAAAAGCATCGTTCTTGAGAATCTTTTTCTTCCGGGCTTCCTCAACCGTCATAGTTGTCGGTTTCTTCTTGTCGAGTTGGGCTTTCGCGTCCCACAACGGGAGTTTTCTTCCTTTGACTTTGTCGTAGGCAGGATAGCCTTGCTTCTGGTCCTTGAAGAGGAAGATTTGCGATTCGGCTTGGGTGAATTCCCGCATTCTAAGGGTGAACTGTCGCGGACTGATTTCGTTTCGGTAGGCTTTTCCGATTTGGTACACTGAGAATGGGAGTTTCTTGCGGAAATAGTCGAAGTAGCGAACAAATGGCAAATACGTCGTGGTTGCTGTTTCCGGCCGGTTGTAGGCTTCCAGGTCGTGGCCGATGGTTGTGGCCATCATGAGGTTATGCTCGAGGATTTCAGGAACGAGTGGTTTCTTACTCGGTGCTTGTATCTTGTGTTCTTTGATGATTTCGAGGTAGTCGAAGGGCGCTTTTACTTTCGCGAGATAGGGCGCGGCGTCTGTGCCTTTCGCTGCGAAGTGATCTTCGATGAGCTTGTCGGTTCGGTAGGCATTGCCGTCCTCGTCCTTGATGACTGGGTCGGTGAAGTTGCCGAGATGACCTGACGCTTTCCAGACGACCGCGGGCATAATGGTCGGGCATTCGACTTCCCACACATCGTGGAGCGCGAAGACTTTCCTGATGGTGTTCTCCACGTTGTTCTTCAGAAGCTTACCCAAAGGACCATATTCGTAGAATCCGCTGAGGCCACCGTAGAGTTCAGGAGAAGGTCCCCAAATAAAGCCCCGTTCCTGGCAGAACGCGGTCAACTTCGTCATGTCGTCAGCCATGCAAGCTTGAGACGGAGAGGATTATATAAAGATTGCTGAGGAAAAGGGTCGCCGCCGACACGAGGTCGACGGCAGGAGAGACCAGAATACGTTCTTCGTTGCGACAAAGGTGTATCAGGGTACCCTCCAAAGAGAATATGGTGAGATGAAGTATTTAAAGATTTGGATGCTTAGAAATCATCAAGGAAGATTTCGCCTGCGTCGTGCGGGGCGAAGATCTCGTCCATTTCGTGCTTGCCAATCTTGCCTTTCTTGTTCAAGACTGAGCGGAGCGTCTTCTTCTCTTTCTTACCAGTCACAGGACAGGTGCGAATCTCGTCGTCGAAGCCCGTGTCGTTATCGTCGTACATTCGATTCACCTAGTTTCCGAAACCATCCTTATAGTCCATCTCAACAAACTCAACAGGTACACTTGCAGGGACGTCCTCTCCGTTGGCTCTTCGCATTTCAATATCGGCCAGCCCAGGGTTACGTCTTATGAGATCATTTCTATACGCTTGACGCAGTTCCTCAAACATTCCAGGATTCTCGCCGCGGCCACTTGATGGTAACTCTCGACGAATAGCAGTATCAAGTGGAGTGGACGTGTACCAAGTTCCTTTGTTCGCAGGTCGTTCCGCAAGATACTCTCCAGAAGAAGGAGAAGAACATGCAGATGTGAAAGCTATAGCTGAGATACCTGCTGCCGCCACTGCTGCTCTTATCAATCTCATTTCTCTGCCTCTAATACGTAATTAGTCGCACATTTATATAGCTTTCGCTTTTGTAACTACTAGTAAATAGTAATACTTTATACATACTATAATAAACTTCTATATGGTTGTTTATTCTTGTTCGGGTCGGCCCCACGGGCTGAAGCCCGTGGTACCTTTACCCCGACCCGAACGCCTTGA
>JAAOYD010000101.1 GCA_018221165.1 Candidatus Woesearchaeota archaeon
GTATTAAAAGGTTTGCTATCTCACAGCGTCGAGAACACGGCTCACTGGCATGTATAACTCTATCAAGTCAAGTTCAGGCCTTGCCGAGTAAGCTTCACGCATCTGCCGCAAGGTGCTCACTTTCACATCGCCCTTACCTCGCTTCTCGATGTGCACATCAATATCTTCAATATGACCAACGAGAACAGCGCTGTGGACACACCCTTTTTCTAAGAGTGTGTGTGGATTTTGAATATTTCTGAACGCTTCTTTTTTTACGAGATGCACGAGTGTGGGATTGATAGGACTTGCATACGGGCGTTGAGGACAAGGTATGAGTTCATGTTCGCGATAGACTCCTATGAATCCTTCATCATCAAGACGCTTCACATCTTCTAAACCAGAGACAACCCAAGCCACTCCTTGACAATCGAACATGCGTCTAGGTTTCTCATAGATTTCCCACCCAAGATTTTTTAGAAGCCACTGTGTTCGGGTACCGAGTTTTCCTAAAAGATTAATCCCTTCAGTTGATCTTTCTTTTTGATAACTAACTTGCAATGGGGAATCAGGTTTGTTTCTGTCTAAAGTAATGACTGGATGGGTGTCATAATAGTCCCCAGTAATGGACAGGATTTGCCGTCTTACTTCTTCTGGACTGATATTCATGCAAGAGAACTATGAGAGTTTATTTATAAAGGTTACCATTTATTACTACTAACTAGTAGTTTCTTTCAACGTTTTCTGAGATAGAGCCACAGGAGCCCGGCAACGCCGATAGCGGCCATGAGCATGCTGAGCCACTGGCCTACAATCAGGCCTGTTGCTGCGAGTGTGAAATCCGTTGGGTCAGGCGCTCGGTAGAAATCCGTGAGGAACCGTCCGAGGCCATAGAGGATGAAGAACGCCCAGAAAAAGGTCCCTTCTTTGAGTTTTTTCCTAATATCCTTCTGGGTATAGAGCAGTCCGAGGACGAGGAACATGATAAAATTCTTGCCTGCTTCGTAAAATTGTGACGGGTGGCGACAGCCAATAATCTCAGGCTGGTTTGGATAGTTCACGCACCAGTTCACACTAGTAACTCGGCCAATGAGTTCTGCGTTGATGAAGTTCGCGACGCGACCAAACGCGAGAACAAGACTAAATGGGATAACGAGGAAGTCAGCGAGCGCGAAGAAGCGCACTTTGTGCTTCCGACAGAACAACCAACCTGCGATGATGCCACCAAGCAGACCGCCATGAAAACTCACACCACCCTCCCAAAGAAAGATAATCTTCCAGGGCTCAGCAAAGTAATACGTTGGATTGTAGACGATGACGTAGACGAGCCGCATCATGATGACGCTCCAGATGATGAGTGAGGTCATGAACTCCTCGACACCCTCTTTGTCAAGATTCTTTATCCACTTTTTCTTTGCTGCCTTCAAGAGCAGCCAATAGGCGAGGAGGAAGCCGAGGACATAGACAAGGCTGTACCATCGAAGTGCTAATGGCCCTATGGAAACGATAATGGGATTGAGCGTATGTGTGAATGGCATGAGCAGAATGAAAAAGAATGGTGTTTAAATGGTTTTAGGCGGTGTTTAGCCAAAGTACTTCTTGATTTCTTCAAGAAACTTCTCCTTCGGGACTGCGCCACTGAACCGGCCGACCTCTTCGCCGTCCTTGAGGAAGACGCTGGTGGGGATGCCGCGAACGCCGTACTCGCTGGCGAGCATGCCGTTCACCGGCTCTTCAGTGTTTACCTTACCGAAGACGATGTCAGGTTGTTCGCTGGCGACCTCTTCGAAGATTGGCTTGAACGCTAGGCATGGACCGCACCAGGGCGCCCAGAAGTCCAGGATAGCCTTGCCTTTCTTCGCTTCAGGAAAATTTTCAGGGGTTATGTCAAGTACCACAAGTATGCATCTCAAATGCTTCTAGTGCGAGAAAGACGGAGGGTCTTTTAAAATGCTTTTGTTGAAGGGTGAAATGTGCGAAAAAGATGCACTACCAGGACCACTATCTTGAGTCAGATGCGGCGACGAGCATGACGCAGTCATAATCGCGAGTCGCCGAAAAGGTCCGCACCAGAGGGAGGAGAGAATTGGTAGTGGTCTATTTGAGCCTCTTCACAGCATCCTCGACGCTGAGCATGCTTTCATCACCAGAAGTCATGTCCTTGAGTTTGACTTTGCCTTGTTCGAGCTCTTTCGGACCACAGATGAGCACGAAGGGAATGCCGTAGCTGTTCGCGTAATCGAGATTCTTCGAGATGGATTTCCCATTGAGATCCATGTCGGCAGAGATGCCGGCTGCTCGGAGCTGCTCCACAATAGGAATGCACTCCTTGCCGTTCTTGATGGGAATAACAAAAGCCTTGACGATAGTTTTTTTGGTCTCTTTCTCTTGTTCTTTCAGCACATCCATGATGGGTTCGAGACCGAAAGAGATGCCAACCGCAGGATACTCAAGCTTTGATTCGAGCAGGGCAGGAACCATGTTGTCATAGCGTCCGCCGCCACAAATACTCGACGTGACTTTCGATTCCTTGGCAAAGCCTTCAAACACTGTGCCGGTATAATACTCGAGGCCACGCGCAAGACTTGGGTCGTACTTGACATTCTCAACACCTTCTAAGTAAGAGAACAGTTCGGAGAGTTCTTTGAGACCTTCAGTTTCATCGCCGAGAAACGCTTTGACTTTGGCGATTTTTTCTTGATTAGTATTCTCTTGCGTGCTGAGCTCAACGATGAAGTTCACAGAATCTTCGTTGATTCCTTTTTCCTTGAGTTCTTTCTTGACTTCGTCCAGGCCGACTTTCTTGATTTTATCGAGCACGAGCATCGCTTCAGCGACCTTCTCCTTTTGCACGCCGCCCTTTTCGAGCAGCTCGTCGAGGAGCTTGCGGTTATTCACGCTGATGGTAACAGGAACTCCTAGTTCTTTGAAGCCTGCTACTGCAATGCGAACACACTCGGCATCGGCAAGCATTGATTTACTGCCCACCACGTCAACATCACATTGGTAGAACTCGCGGTAGCGACCGAGCTTGATAGGTCCATCACGGAAGACGCGACCAATCGCATAGCGCTTGAACGGAAATTTCAGTTGCGGATTCATCCCGACGAAGCGGGCGAAGGGCACAGTCAAGTCATAGCGCAAAGCCAGGTCGCGCTTGCCTTGGTCCTGAAACTTGAAGGTCTCCTTGAGGATTTCAGCACCACCGGCGTATTTAGCACCCAAGACATCGAAACGCTCAAACATGGGTGTTTCCAAGGGATTAAAGCCATAGCGCTCGAACACTACCTTGAGACTGCCGATTAGCTTATCCCTGAGAATCTTCTCCTCTGGCGGGAAGTCACGTGTTCCTTTCGGCAATTGAAGGTTCATAGTCTCTCACCGAGCACTCCATCTTTTAATGATTGTGGAAGGGCCGCTGGGGGGAATCGAACCCCCGTCTGAAGATCCACAGTCTTCCGTCCTAACCGTTAGACTACAGCAGCCATTGATGAACATAATCACTCAGAATCTGCGAAGTAGTTGCGCCACGTTGGCTAGCAATGAAGGCAATCAACTCGCGTCATAATGTCTCTCAGAGGATAGAAGGGGTTTATAAAGCTTGTTCTAGTGAGGATGCTTACTCTTCAGAGCATGTTCTCGAGACCCTTAGTGGACTCGTTGTTTGTAGACTTCTTCGAGGTTTTTTTAGAAGATTTTTTAGGGGTCTTGGAGGATTTTGTGGTTTTTTTCTTTGGAGCGGGCTTCTTAGTGACTTTCTTTGGTTTAGGGGTTTTCTGTTTAGGACTGGACTTCTTTCCTAGCACAGGCCACTCAAGCTGGTCCTTCGCCACGTCCAATGGCGGCAAGGTACTCTTCAGGAGTTCAACGTTCTTTTCAATCGTTGACGCCACCTTGTCCAAATATTCAGGAGAGGGCACAGACACCTTTGTCAATGGTTCATCTTCAAACACTGTGACTTCCTCGCGCTCCACTATATGTCCGGAGAAATGCTTCTGAATAAGCAGCTTGGCTTCCCGCTTGAGATGCTTGTACTCGACGTGCTGCTTTCGGAACATCAAATTGCAGCTCTTGCAGTAGAACCCGGTCTCGCCAGTGCCGAGGACATCCCCTTGGCACAACGGACAACCTTTTGTGACACGCATATGCCCTTCCTGCGCCCATAACTTTATAAATATGTTGCTGCCTTCGAGGCGGATGGCATCGCTGATAGGAACGACTTACCACAGCATCACCCAGCAGGCCATCATTATTCACTAAAGCCAGCCCCCTTTTCTGGCTGGCAGACAACACAGACTAGGGAAACCCATAAAAACCCGACGAGTACACACAGTTGATATCCATGGCATCCTACGATTTCAAGACAAGCGAGGAAGGCATGCTTGCGTTCTGGAAGGACAAGCGTATCTACGAGCAAGTCAAAGAGCTGGGCAAGAAAGGCAAGCCCTACTACTTCCTCGATGGACCCCCTTACACAAGCGGCAAGATCCATCTCGGCACGGCCTGGAACAAATCCTTGAAAGACATGGTGCTCAGATACAAACGCATGTGCGGGCTCAATGTCTGGGATAGAGCGGGCTACGACATGCACGGACTGCCCACAGAGAACGCCACCCAGAAGAAACTCAAACTTCAGACAAAAGAAGATATCGAGCGCTACGGAATCGACAAATTCATCACAGAATGCAAGAAGCTCTGCGTTGACAACATGCTGCTCATGAACGACGCGTTCAAACGCCTCGGTGTGTGGATGGACTTCGACAACGCCTACCAGAGCGTCACCAAGGAATTCATGGAAGCAGAATGGTGGCTCATCAAGCAAGCCCATGAGAAAGGACGACTCTATGAAGGGTTGCGTACCATGACCTGGTGTGCAGTTACGGAAAGCGCGCTCGCCAAACACGAACTCGAATACAAAACAGTCACTGATGACAGCATTTTCGTCAAGTTCAAGCTTCTCGACAAAGAGAACGAACACCTTGTTATCTGGACCACCACGCCGTGGACCATCCCGTTCAACCTGGCGGTCATGGTTAACCCAGAAGTCGACTACGTCAAGGTGAAAGTCGAACGCGACAACGGGCCAGAATATTGGTACGTGGCGAACGCTCTCGTCGGCGTCTTCCTTGGCGGCGTCGTGGACGCGAAATACGAGATTGTCGAGACCATCAAGGGTAAAGCGATGGAAGGCTGGAGCTACGAACATCCATTCCACAGCGAACTCAAAGACCAATACGAAGCCATCAAAAAGGATTCGCCGAAAGCGCACACCATCCTACTCAGCACTGAATACGTCGATACGAGTGGTGGCTCAGGGCTTGTTCACTGCGCACCTGGCTGCGGTCCTGAAGACTACGAAGTGGGGCACGCCAACGGCATTCCGCCCTTCAACAACATCGACCGGAAAGGCGTCTTTCCCAAAGGCATGGGCAAGTTCAGCGGACTCACTGCGAAGAAAGACGACAACAAATTCACAGAAGCGCTCGAAAAAGCAGGAGCGCTCATCGCTATCACACCCGTCGAGCACGAATACCCGCACGACTGGCGCCATCACGAACCTGTCATTTTCCGCACCACGAAACAATGGTTCTTCAAAGTAGAAGATCTCAAAGAGAAACTCGTCAAGCAGAACGATAAGATTACCTGGGTGCCCGACGCGGCGTTCAACGCCTTCGACAGCTGGCTCAAGAATCTCCGGGACAATAGCATCAGCAAGCAACGCTACTGGGGAACACCGCTGCCTATCTGGCGCAATACCGACGACCCTGAAGACTATCTCGTCATCGGCAGCGCAGCAGAATTAGAAAAACTCAGCGGCACAAAACTCGATGACCTGCACATTCCCTCAGTCAATCCCATTACCATCAAAAAAGGCGGCAAGACATACAAACGCGTCCCTGACATCCTTGATGTCTGGGTGGACGCAGGAACCACCAGCTGGACCTGCCTTGACTATCCACAGAACAAGAAGGACTTTGACAAGCTCTTCCCTGCTGAATTCATCCTCGAAGGCAAAGACCAAATCAGAGGCTGGTTCAACCTTCTTCATATAGCTTCAAACTTGGCGTTCGACAAGCCCTGCTACAAGAACGTGTACATGCATGGTTTCATCAACGACGCTCAAGGACGAAAAATGAGCAAGAGCCAAGGTAACTACATCCTTCCCGATGAGGTCGTTGAGAAGTATGGTGCAAACACCTTGCGCTACTACGTTATCGGCGCTGCTAACCCCGGACTTGATATGAACTACAACTTCGACGACGTCGAACTCAAACACCGGAATCTCCTTGTTTACTGGAACATACACAATCTCCTCCTCCAACTCCGACAGCAGGGTATCGAATTCAACCCGAAAGCAAAGCTTGGTGTCGAGGAGAAATACATTCTCAGTAGACTTCACTCCACCATCAAAAAAGTCACGGAGATGATGGAAGGGTACCGACTCAACGAAGTGCCCTACGCGCTTGAAACCTTGCTTCTCGACTTGAGCAGGAATTACATCCAACTCGTTAGGGAGAAGCTCAACGCCGGCAGCGACGAGGAGAAGCAAGCAGTGCTCTACGCGACATTCACCACCTATCACGAGACGATGAAGATGTTTGGTATCGTCGCCCCCATGTTCGCGGAACAAGTCCACCAAAATTTCAAGGAAGCTTTCAAGCTCAAAGAGGAGAGTATCCACTTCTGTACTTGGCCGATGCACAATCAGAAACGCATCGACACAGAACTCGAAGCCGACTACCAAGCGTTATTCGGCGCGATTGGTGCGGGACTCGCGGCGCGGGACAGCGCCAAGCTCGGCGTGCGATGGCCAGCCAGTGAAGTTGTTATCGAAACGAATGATGATTACGTGACTCGCATCAAGCGACTTGAAGCACTGTTTAAACAGCAAGTTAATGTCAAGAAGGTCCGATATGCACATTTCAGCGACGCGAAGATGAAAGTCGAACCGAACTACAAGACTCTCGGAAAAGTATTCGGGCAAGAAACAACGAACGCCGCCGACTTCATCAGGAACAACCAGGCGAAACTTGCGAGTCTTCTCGAGCAGGGAAAATCAGGGTTCGCGATTGATGGTTATGAATTTAAGCAAGAGCATTTCATTACGGATCGTGAAGTGCCGTTCGGTTGGAGTATGGGAACGTTTTCGAAAGGCAGCGTCTTCCTGAATGTTGAACTCACTCCTGCGTTGGAGGCTGAAGGTTTCGCGCGCGAAGTCATCAGGCGTGTGCAGCAGTTGCGCAAGGACGCTGGTTTGCAAAAAAACGAACGCATCACGCTCTACATTGAAGCACCGGAACTTGAAAGTAGCATTACCGCGTTTTCGCTCGAAATCAAGACGCGTGTTGGCGCCGACGAGTTGGAACTTGGCACGCTTGCCGACAAATATTCTGCGCAGAGTGAAGCGACAATTAAGGGCAAGTCCATCAAGCTCGCGTTGCAGAAGATGTGATACTGACAACACTCTTTGCCTAGTTCTTCCTCCTTTTTTTCAAAACTTCTAGTCGTTTCCGAAAAGTATATAAACATCTCTAGGTCCATCAAAAATTGGGGGATAGTGATTGTGGTCCAGAAAATAAGCGTCGATACGCCGCTTGCGGAACTCACATTACGCAAGTACGAACGGCCCGCCGAAGGCATCAGTAAACGCGACTTAGTGCGTAAGCTCTGCCTGAGTTTGGGCTTGTTGCAACCAGGCGATTCTCGCGACGTCATTGTTGATGTACTACAAGTCATGCTGGAGGCAGAGAGAGAAGTGACATCCACTGATGTCGAGAAACGCGTCATCGCGAAACGCAAAGAAGGGAAGATGGAACTTCTCGGTATCGCACCGAGCAATATCAGGCGGCAACTGTTACGCTTGCGTGACATCTTCTTGGTTGAGAAGGTGAAGAACAATTATCGCATCAGGGAAAACGCGCGCCTACAAACAATTTTCGAAGAAAACATCGAGAAGTATTATCTTGACAGCATCGTCAATCGGGTGAAGGAGTATATTGCCGTGGTTGACGAAGTGTTTCTGACGAAGTGATAGGAGTTATATTCCCAAGCGCTTCTATCTTGGTTACAAGATTTTCTTGGTGCTCTGCAAATCGCTCACAGTCGCTGAGGAAACGCCATGTATCAAATTGAAAATCCTTATCTACTTTTCCTCTGCTCCAGACATAACTTCTCATACCTGACATGAAAACAGGATCTTCATCGAAATGAGTATACATGCGACTCGAACTTTTTACTAAATCAGTAACTGCTTCAAAACCAGGACTCTTGATAATCTGATTTGCCTGATAGGCAACGACGCCAGCATATGCGCTGCATACTATCGCGCCGATGGCGAGTGTTCGCTTTGCGCCATCAATGAAGCGTTGGATTTTGGGCGCGCGCTCATAGAGTGCTGCACGTTCTTCTCGCCAATTCTCCCAGGCTTTGTCCATACACGTTGTTATGGTTCTGGGATTAAAGACCCTTCCGCCTCAAGAATTGCAATGCATCCAAGCTCCTCGGTTTTCTTCCGAATAACTATTTATAGGGTTCTCTCTTTCGTTGCGTTATGCCACTCTATGAACCTCAGGAAGACTCAGAATTGTTACGTCGGTTCGTTGTTGAATACGCTTCTGGTGAGGTCTTGGATATGGGTGCAGGGTCTGGAATACTGGCGCTCGCTGCTGCCGAAAAGGAAGACGTGAAGAATGTTCTTGCCGTTGATATTGATGATGAGTCCCTTGTTCACCTCAAAAAAGAAGTAAAGAACGGGAAAGTAACAATCTTGAAATCCGACCTCTTTGCAAACATCACAACGAATGACACCTTCGACACCATTATCTTCAACCCTCCCTACTTACCGCAGGATCCTGATGATAAACACCAAGCGTTGTATGGCGGTGCAGAAGGATATGAGTTGACTGTGCGTTTTCTTGAAGAGGCGAAGACACATCTTACTTCTGGTGGCATCATTCTTTTGCTGTTCAGCAGTTTGACGAA
>JAAOYD010000010.1 GCA_018221165.1 Candidatus Woesearchaeota archaeon
ACTTCCATGTTGACGCCTGGCGCGCTCATGAAGTCATAGGTTAAGGAATCGTTGTCTGCGTCGGTGAAATAGGTATTGAGGTCGATGATGACTGGTTCCCCGACGTTGAGCGTGATATCGGGCATGGTTAGCACTTGTGTTGGTGCGTTGTTCGCGCGTGGTGTGAGGACGGTAACGCTTTCGATGTCCAAGACTGCGCCGTCGCTGAGCGTGATTGCGAGGGTGAGCGTTCCTGTTGTCTGCTCAATTTCACAACTGTTGACGCATTCGTCGACGAATACTGCTGTTGGTTGTTCAGCGATGCGTGGAACATCGTTTGAGGTGTTTGTGTCGTTCCTGACGGTGAAGCTCGTCGAGACTTTTGTGATGTTGTTGCTGTCGTTGATTAACGCGTCGAGGGCGTACTCACCAGGAATCACGATGTTGAATGTTTCCTGGACGACGGTCTTATCACCAACATCGTCAGTGAGCCAGAGGGTGTAGGTTGAGTCAGCAGGAGTTACCGTAACACTAATCTCTCCGCCGAGCGCGTAGCTTTCCTTGTCTGTTACTATAGTATATGTCTCGCCAGTCGTTTCACCGCTCCAAACAAGGAATTTTCCATTGGCTGTCACGAGTTCTACGAGTGCTGTCCCGTCGCTGAGCGTTCCGCTCACTTTCAACCCAGTGATATTGGTTGAATTCAAGGTGTAGTTCGTGCTCGTGGAGAACACGCTACCCACAGTCACAGTTTCAGCAGTAGGTTCGAACGTGACATAACCAGTCAAGCCGCCTGGTGTGTTTATTACGAAACCAGCAAACCCGACAAAGATGCCAAATATCAAGGCGGCGAAGAGAACGTTATAGTTCTTCATCGTTTCACCTCCTTGAGTTTCTTCTCGAGGCTATCGAGTTGAACTTTCTTGAGAACGATCATGTCGTCGACGCGCTCAATCTGCAGCGAGTCCCCTGGTTCGATGCCCAGCTCCTCTCGGAGGTCTCGAGGGATGACGATTTGGCCTTTGGTACTGGCCTTTGTAAGTTCTACCGTGGTTCCTGCCTACGTTGTTTTTCTCGGTGGTAAGATTATACTACTTTCTTACTTTTTATTTATAAAGGTTGTGGTGAGAGAATGGTGCTAATTTCTTTGTCGTCTGAAAGGGGGTAAGATTGTATTACTTTCTTACTAAAAAATATAAAAACTTTTCTTTTTAGAAAAAACAATAAAAATTACCATATAGAAATAAATACTCATCTCTCTTAATTCTTTTCCATAGAGACAGAATTCACCGACGACACCCTACTACAAAGCTTTATAAACACCCTATAATTCTCGCGAAATCCCGAAAGGGTAAGTATCGCTGCAGGGTTCCACAGGGATCAGCAGCCAAGGCCTGAGAAGGAATCGCTTCCCAGTACCGTAAGGTTCTACAAGCGCTTACCGCAAAAGGCCCGTTCATACGAACTGACGAGTGAGGCATCAGAATGGGAAAACGACTCCAACCGAGACATGGTAGCATGGGTGTTTGGCCGCGTAAGCGTGCCAAGCGCAGTACTGCCCGTGTTCGAGGATGGACTACCGACAAGAAGGTCAAAGGCCTCCTGGCGTTTCCCGTCTACAAGGCGGGTATGACCCATGTCATGACCATTGACACGCGCAAGAACAACCCAACCAAAGGCGAAACCCTTACTCTCCCTTCTACAGTCCTCGAATGCCCCCCGATTAAGCTCTACAGTGTCCGTTTCTACAAGCAAGACTCCTACGGCAGCAAGGTCGTGAAGGAATTTGTCGTGGGCAAGGACAAGCACCTCTTCCGCCGTCTCTTTACCAAGAAGACCACCGAAGCAGGCCTCAAGGACATCAAGCCTGAGGAATACTCAGACATCACAGTTACTGTTATGACGCAGCCGAGCAAGACTGGCATCGGCAAGAAGAAACCCGAGATTGTCGAGAGCAAGATCGGTGGCAGCACCGAGGAGCAACTTGCTTGGGTGAACGAGCACGTCGGCAAGGAAATCCGTGTGAACGAAGTCTTCCAGGAAGGCGAGTACGTGGACAGCCATGCCATCACCAAAGGCAAGGGCTTCCAAGGCAGTGTTCGCCGCTTCGGTATCGGCCTCAAAGCTTCAAAGAGCGAGAAAGGGCGCAGAACCCCCGGTTCGTTGGGCGGTTGGACTTCCCAGCAGCACGTCATGTATCGTGTCGCCCACGCAGGCCAGACCGGCTATCACCAGCGCACCCAATACAATAACATTATCCTCAAGTATGGCGAAGACCCGAAAGAAGTCAACCCCTCGGCTGGCTTCAAGCACTTCGGTCTTGTCAAGAATGACTATCTTCTTATCCAAGGCAGCCTCCAGGGTGCGGCCAAGCGCATGATTACCCTGACGAAAGCTGTCCGACTCTACGACGTCCGCAAGAAACCCTTGCCGACCGTCGAGCTCGTGGCCCATGTGCGGGGTGAATCTGCATGAAGGTCGCGGTGCTCGATATGAAGAACGCCCGTAAGGGTGAAGTCGAGTTGCCGCGTCAGTTTGCAGAGCCTGTCAGAGAAGACTTGATCAAGCGTGCAGTGCACTCCATCCAAGCAGCTGCCCGTCAACCATACGGTGCTGACCCTGAGGCTGGCAAGCGCTCCAGCGCAGAACTCTCCCGCCGCCGAAGAAAATACCGTGGCAGTTATGGCGCTGGTATCAGCCGTGTTCCTCGTAAGATTCTCTCTCGTCGTGGTACCCGTATGTATTGGGTCGGCGCGTTTGCCCCTGGCACTGTAGGTGGCCGAAGAGCTCATCCACCCAAAGCCTCAAAGATATGGGACCAGAAGGTGAACAAGCGCGAGAACCAGAAAGCCATCCGTTGCGCTCTCTCTGCTACTATCGACCCGGCCATAGTCAAGGAGCGTGGTCACAAGATTCCTGCTTCCTATCCATTCATCCTCGACAGCTCATTCGAGAAGCTCGAGAAGACTGCTGATGTCAAGAAGGCCTTGCTCGCCCTCGGCTTCAAGGACGAACTTGCGCGTGCCGATAAGACTACGGTGCGTGCTGGCAAGGGGAAGATGCGCGGTCGCAAGACGAAGCGGCCGATGTCCCTGCTCATCGTCACCGGCAAGCAAGATGTAGCGCTCAAGAAAGCAGCGTCGAACATCGCTGGTGTTGACATCGCTGATGTGGCTGAGCTCAACGCTGAGATGCTCGCTCCTGGGACGCACCCTGGTCGCGCGACGCTCTATACTGCAGAAGCTATCAAGATCATGAACGAGGAGAAGCTTTTCCTCGATGCTGGTAAGAAGCCCCAAGCGTCTCCGCCGAAATCAGAACCTGAAATCAAGAGTAAGAAGCAGGTTGCGAAGAAGAAGGCGAAGACCGCGCCGAAGAAAGCAAAGCCTGTTCCTGCGGAGCCGAAAGCGGCGCCCGCTGCACCCACCCAATCACCCAACCCCGCTGCTCCCAGCCCGAAAACAGGCGCTAAGGAGAAGGTGAAAGAGGACAAGGTCGCTGTGAAGGCACCCAAAGGTGAAGCTGCATGATTATCAAACGAGCAATTTCCACGGAGAAGAGTATCAGGACAATCGAGACTGAGAACAAGCTCCTCTTCCTCGTCGACCCGAAGGCGAACAAGCACCAGATCAAGGCCGAGCTCGAGTCGCTGTTCAACGCCAAGGTCAAGAGAGTCAACACACTTATCATGCCAAGCGCAGAGAAGCGCGCGGTTGTCACATTCAGTCCAGAAACACCAGCGATCGATATCGCGACGAAACTAGGGTTGATGTAATATGGGTAAACCACTGATTCAGCAGAAGAGAGGTAAAGGCTCCCCGACCTACAGGAGACACAGCTTCCGCTCGCCGGGCACCGCAAAAGTGCAGGACCGTGGCTCAGCTAAGATTATCGCGCTCATCAAGAGCAGGTTCCACACAGCACCGCTCGCTAAGGTCAAGTACCAAGACGGAGCTGAAGGATTGCTCATCGCGCCCGAGGGCATGAAAGTCGGCCAAGAAGTGAAGATTGGTGCTGATGCCCCGCTTGAATTAGGTAATACACTCCCACTCAAAGACCTCCCGGAAGGAAGTTTCATCTATAATATAGAGAAACAGCCCGGTGACGGCGGCAAGTTCGTTCGCGCAAGCGGCGGTGTCGCTCGTGTCATTGGTAAAACCTCCCAAGGTGTCATCATTCAGCTTCCGAGCAAGAAGCGCACTACTTTCAATCCTAATTGCAAAGCAACCCTTGGTGTCGTCGCAGGTGGCGGCCGCAGGGACAAGCCCATTGTCAAGGCAGGGACGAAGTTCCACTTGATGAAGGCGAAGAACAAGTACTGGCCGAAGGTCAGCGGTACTGCGATGAACGCGGTTGATCACCCACTGGGTGGTAAGCGCACAGGTCGTAAGGGTAGACCAACAATCGCGCCGAAGAACGCTCCGCCTGGTCGTAAAGTTGGTATGATTAGGCCACGGCATACGGGCAGGAACAAGTAGAGGCACTATCATGGCACGCAAAGAATTCACCTATCGAGGACGCACCGCGGAAGAGCTCCAGGCGATGAGCGCTGACGAGTTCACCCTCCTGCTCCCGAGCAGCGAGCGACGCAAGATTACCCGTGGTTACACACTTCCTGAGCAGAACTTGCTCAAGAAGTTGGCGAAGCGCGACAAGGTGAAGACCCACGCGCGCGAGATGATTATCCTGCCGAGCATGTTTGGCAAGACTATTATGGTTCACAACGGCAAAGCGTTCATTCCCGTCTTAGTCCTTCCAGAGATGGTCGGTCACCGACTGGGACAACTTGCGATGACGCGCAAGCCGTGTAAGCACAGCGCTGCTGGTGTGACTAGCAAACCGGAAATGAAGTAAGATGGCATACGCATTCCAGCAATTCGACAAGGAGACGATGACTCGCGCCATGCGTGTTGGCGAGAGCATTAGTACGAAAGCGTCTGTCGAACTTTGCAATACGCTTCGCGGAATGCGTACTGATAAAGCACTCACCTTCCTCGATGAAGTCATCGCGAAGAAGCGCCCGGTCAGGTTCACACGATTCATGGACGGTGTCGGTCACCGAAAAGGTCCGCTGGCAGCCGGTCGCTATCCAGTTAAGACGGCTGGGAGCTTCAAGCAGCTCATCGTTTCAGCACTTGCGAACGCTGAGAACAAAGGCCTTGGCACTCCACTCAAGATTATTAACATCCTCGCCCAGGAAGCGAGCCGCCCGGTCAAGTACGGCCGCAAGCGTGGTCGCCAGTCGAAGCGAACGAACATCGAAGTTGTGCTCGTCGAGACTGAGGACAGCAAGCGTGTCGAGCGCAAGCCGAAGAAGGGCGCGAAGAAGGTCACTCCCAAGATCGTGAGCAAGATTGCTGACGCGCCGGAAGAGAAGAAGGTTGAGAAGCCGGAGCAGAAAGAGGCACCGAAGACAAGTCCCGCGAAGCCGAAAGCGGCGCCCGCGAAACCCACCCAATCAAAAGAGACTCCTCAGTCCCACCCAACCACAGGCGCTAAGGAAGGGAATAAGGAAAAACCAAAATCCCAATCACCTAAATCACCAGAAACAAAAAAGCCGGAAGTGAAGAAGGATGGCAATTGAGCGAAAGTTCGTATCCCAAAACTTGAAAGAGTTCCGTATCAAGGAATTCGTGAGCAGCGAGCTCAGCAGAGTTGGACTCAGCAGTATCAAGCTCCAGCGTACACCGTTGGGCGACAAGATCATCATCAGCGCGAGCAGGCCCGGTCTCGTTGTTGGCCGTGCTGGCAGCAACATCCAGAAACTCACCGCCGCGTTGAAGGAAGAATTCAACCTTGAGAATCCGCAGATTGAAATCGAAGAGGTTGCGAAGATTGGCCTCGACGCGAACATCATCGCGGAGATGATTGTGAACAGCCTCGAACGCTTCGGCAGCCAGCGCTTCAAAGGTGTTGGTCACCGCGCACTCCACGACATCATGGATGCTGGCGCGCTCGGTGCAGAAATCCTCATTAGTGGCAAGATTCCCAGTCAGCGTGCACGCACCTGGCGATTTTATCAGGGTTATTTGAAGAAATGCGGTGATGTTGCAATCACTGGTGTCGACGTCGCCTACAAGACAGCCGTGCTCAAATCAGGAGCTGTTGGTGTGAAAGTGAGCCTCATGCCGCCGACTACCATACTCCCGGACAGAATCCTCGTGATGGAACCTGACGAGCCCACCGTCGAAGAAGTGAAGGGAAAGGATGCTGAAAAGATAGCCGAGAAGGTCGCGGAAGCCGCTCCTGACGTGAAAGAAGAAGCGAAGAAGCCGAAGAAGAAGGCCGCGCCCAAGAAAGAATCCAAAGACACTCCTAAAACTCCTAAGAAAGAAGTGAAGGAAGAAAAGAAGGAAGCTCCAAAGGAGAAACCCGCGGAGAAAGAAGAGAAGAAGGCTGAAGAGAAGAAGCCAGAAGCTCCGAAAGAATCCAAGAAGTGATTATCATGACGAAGAAAGCCCACGCTGAGCTGAAGAAGAAGAATCCTGATGAGCTCCAGAGAGAGCTCTCCAGCGCCCGGCTCGAGCTCCTCAAACTCAACGCCCAGGTTGCAACTGGCGGCGCGGCGAAAGAGGCTGGCAAAATCACGATGCTCAAGAAGAAGGTGGCGCGAATCAAGACGCTGCAGACCAAAGGAGGTAATGAGTCGCGATGAGTGAGATATGCACAACATGCGGCTTGCCGAAGGACCTCTGCGTCTGTGACCAGATTGCGAGGGAGAGCCAGCGTATCACGGTCGCTATTGACCGGCGCAAATTCGGTAAGACCTACACAGTCATCAGCGGCATCAACGAGCACGAAGTAGACATCAAGGACCTGGCGAAGAAGCTGAAGAACAAGCTCGCCTGCGGAGGCACCGGCAAGAACGGTGAAATTAGCCTCCAAGGCGATCACTTCCGCACCATCAAGGACGACCTCGTCGCCCTGGGTTTCAGCGCCGACACCATTGATGTCATTCAACCCACAGGACCAAGAGGAAGGCGATAAACATGGTTGGCGGCAAACGCCAACCCGAGAATGAACGGAGTGAATGAACATGGCAGAAACTAAGGAACCAAAAAAAGCAGCTCCTGCGGAGCCGAAAGCGGCGCCCGCGAAACCCACCCAATCACCCAAGCCCGCAGCGCCCAGCCCAAAAACAGGCGCTAAGGTGGAAAACGGCGAGTTCCGAACGCACGGACGCACATTCACCGGCACTGTCGTGAGCGACAAGATGCACCGCACAGTGGTTGTTGAGTGGGAACGACGCCACTATGTTCCGAAGTACCAGCGCTACCAGCGACGTTACAGCAAGGTCGCGGCGCACAACCCCGATGAGATTGACGCTAAGAAAGGCGATAAAGTCACTATCATGGAGACGAGGCCCATCAGTAAGACGAAGAGCTTCGTTGTCATCAAAAAGAACTAAGGCGAGAACATGAAAGCAATCAAAGCAAGCATGACAAGGGCACTCCCACTAGGGTGCCAGGTCGCGACCTGCGATAACTCCGGAGCGAAGCTCCTCAAAGTGTTCACGGTCGTGGGTCTCAACACGCGAAAAGGCAGGCTTCCGGCAGCGGGCATCGGCGATCTCGTCATGGCCAGCGTCAAGAAAGGCCGCCCAGACATGCGAAAGCAAGTCGTATTTGCTATCATCGTCCGTCAGAAGAAGAGCTACCGAAGACCGGATGGTACTCATGTCAAGTTCGAAGACAACGCAGCAGTCGTGTGCAAGGATAACAAAGGCAATCCGAAAGGCACCATCTTCAAAGGGCCGATTGCGAAAGAGGCGTGCAGCCGCTGGCCAGGCATCGCGAAAACAGCGAGTATCATAGTATAAGGTGTTACAGATGAAGCAAGTCCACAGCACGAAATGGAAGTCAAGCACCCAGCCGCGCAAGCAGCGCAAGTATGTGCACAACCTCCCCGATCACTTGATTGGCACTCAGCTACAGGTTCACCTGAGCAAGCCGCTTCGCGAGAAGCACGGTGTCCGCGCTACCCGCGTCCGCGTCGGTGACAAGGTCAAGGTGCTCCGCGGTACCCACAAAGGTAAGGAAGGCAAAGTGGAGCGTGTCGACACCATGAACCGTCGCGTTATCGTGGCGAAGATTGAAGTGGACAAGAAACAAGGCGGCTCCGCCCCCTACCCACTCCAACCGAGCAACCTCACAATCATCGAAGCGACGAGCGACAAGCGACGCTTCAAGAAAACGGCAACGAAGGCACCGGTAAAGCAGGCAGCCCCCAAAGCCGAAACCAAGGAAT
>JAAOYD010000102.1 GCA_018221165.1 Candidatus Woesearchaeota archaeon
CAATCATCATCGAGGAGACATTCAAAGCATTCTCCAAGGGCAACATCGCATTTTGGCGTGCTGCCAGAGCAATCACCATCGCTGGTGCAACCAGTGGTTCCTGGTGCAACACACACACTATTCGTGCAAACCTTTCCTGCATCGCAATGGGCATCGTTCTTGCATTCAACACATACTCCGAGGACTGGTCGACAGTATTTCTTGTTCGCATCGTAGTAGGATTTGCTTGAATTTGTACAATCAGCGTTCACACTGCAGGCAGTATCTGATGAGGGCGGAGTAATGACTGGCGGTCCTTTGAAGTGTTGAATGGTGTAGGCGCGGCAAACAGTATCGGTTGGGTTCTTGCAGCCACAGTCCCACTTGTCTTGTTTGTCCGCATCATAGATGCAGGTGTAGGCAAGGAGGTAATTGTCCTCGCTGAGTTCGTCGAGTGTAAACGTGATTTCTGCATCGTAGGAGTCTTTTGTCCAGCCGGATTCACCGAGCTGGTCCCATTCAGTATTCTGCTCGTCGTAGTAGAGGATGCGTTTGTAGATGAATGCGTCTTCACGGTCGATGGTGATGCTCACCGTCACTTCGTCGCTGCCTGTAAGGTCAGTGTAGCTTGGTTGTGTCACCTCATAGAAGAGTTCTGCAGATGCAAAGTCCCATGGAGGCGCGTAGCCGCTGTGGATAGGGTCACCAGCCGCGAAAGCCTGGCCAGTGAGCATGTTTGGCGGTGATGGCAAGGTAGGAACTATTGGCCGCACCATCAACACTATTGAGCCAACTGTGACAATGAATACTGCTATTGTGAGAAATAAGAATGTTTTATCTTCACGCGCGCCCATAAGAGAGTTTTTTGGAACGAGCGTTTAAAAAACTTATTGCTGGAGCTCTTCCTCAATCATCGTGGCGAAGTCTTCATAATCTTGATTGCCTACAAGCTTCCTGCCATTGATGAAGAATGTCGGTGTGCCGGAAACGCCGCCGCTACGCTTGCCATCTTCGAAGTCGAACTGAGCTTCCTTGTATGGCCACTCTTCCGCGCGGCACGTGTCGAGCACTTCTTGGTCAAGACCGTGCGTCGTGACGAGTTCCACGATGAGCTCTTCACCTATCTCGTCTTGGCGCTCGTAGAAGGCGTTGTGAAATTCCCAGTAGGCGTCTTGTTTGCCAGCGCAGGTGACGGTGCCACTCGCCTTGAAGGTTTGTTCATGAAGTGATTCAAGGGGGAAATCCCGATAGACAAAGCGCACTTTACCGGTGTCGATATAGTTCGCTTTTAATCGAGGCCAAGCCTGCTCGTGGAATTGTTTGCACGCTGTGCAAAAGAAGTCAGAAAATTCGATAATCGTAACGCGGGCAGAATCGTTACCAAGCATCGGGTCGTCATTGATGCGAACTTCATGGCGAGGTATCTCATCAAGCTTGATTTCTTCAGGAGCGAACCAACCGTTGAAGTAGGCGAGCATAGCAAGGATAACAATAGCAACGACGAGCACTGCAATGACATTCTCCTTCCATTCAGAAGGCTGTGGATCTTCTTCTTGCTTCGCTTGCTCGACAGGGACTTTCTTCGGCTCGATCTTCGCGAGCTTCTTCGCAGTCTTTTTCTTAGCAGTTTTCTTGGCCATGAAGGGGGGGAGAAAAAAGTGTTTTATAACGGTTATGGATGAGAGTGAAAAAATAGTTTACTTCGGTGGGGGACAAAGGGTTTAGACATATCCTTTGAGGAGGAGTTTGCCCAGCGTCGTCAGTTCGACGTGAATTCTGCCGCCGACGTCTTTCGTCTCGACGAGACCGAGCTGCTTCATGCCTTCGCTTTTCAGATTGCCATTGATGTGGTAGCTCACGAGGCTGAGCGACATCTTCGCCAGCTGACTCAATTGCTCCAACGAGGAACAACATTCATCCTTGCCGAGCAACATCAGCAACTTCATCTTGCGTTCGCTCAATAATTTGTAGTAGTTGAACTTCAGTACTGGGAGCACCATAATCTCACCGTCGTCGTTCATGCCAAAGGCTTTGATGCCATTGACGAACGCGGCTGAGGTCGCGGCGCAGTTCATCAATCCTCGTCCGGAAGCGACGTTGATGATGACGTTCTGCTCGTTGATGCCAGAGGTGACTTCATGCACTATCCTAAAGAGCTCTTCCCAGACAGGGCCTTTGAGCCGTTCGACGCGCGTTGGGATCTTGAAGCGTTCGAGGTCTTTCTTGATGTTCTCCGCTTCCCGTAGGAAGTCAGGTTCAGCGACGAGGATGATCCGTTCTGTGGGGAATTCTTTTATGCCAAGGAAGATGGTATCGTTTTCGCCACCGACAGGCGCAATAATTGTATGTTTGACTTTCATAGATTCACCCCTGAAAAACCAGGATTTGTTTATCGCAAATATTCCTTTGTTTATAAAACTATTGATTCTGTGAATTCAAATTCACACTTAATCCCTTCTCACATTGTTATTATCGACGGGAGAGTGGATAAAATATAAATAACTTGTGAATTCTACATCACATTTAATACTTATAGGCAACAAAGATATACTAAAAAAATACAGAATCACTGGGTGGTATATGTGGAAGTAATGTATAGAGAAGGAAGACTTATGACAAAAGAGCTCTCAGCGTTTGATCGTTGGACAGAAGCGCAGGAGCCCTCATTCACGATGGACATCGAACGCGAGCTCTTGGCTGAGGCGCTTAATGAAGAGTTATGATTCCTGCGGCGTAATCAGTTCGCCAGTCGACAAGTCTTTGTAGGGTAGACCGAGTGCGCCGAGGTTTGTGAAGATATGCGTCTCGCCATCGCTGCGGCCAACGCTCGTCCAGACATCATCAAAGCCAGGATAGAGCGACGCCTCCCCTGTGAGAATAACCGTCGGTACTTGAGTAAGACCATGCTCGGCTAGTAATGCTGCGCCTTCTGGACTCGCGATATCAATGGTGAGTTCTTCGCCGATGGCCATACCGAAGCGTGCGAGGATGGACTTGTGACCAGTCACGTCGTAGCACCCAGTACAGGATACATCTGAGAGATACATGAGGTCAATGACACCCCTAACTCGTTCTTCTTCGAGATCGTAGAATGGTGGTGGGCTACCAGCGAGGATGTAGCTGCCATCTTTCGCGATTGTACCAACGCGATCCCAAGCGTCAGTGATGAGGGGATATTGTGAAAGCTCTTCACTCAGCACCATGGCCGGCAGTTTTGTGAGCTCATATTTCTTAATCTTTCTACTAGCGTCTTTGTATTCGTACACTTTGGCTTCGCCCAACGGGACATCGAGGGCTTCGAATTCAGGCAGGTACAATGCCGGGTCGAAGCAGTCATCGCAACCAGGTGCCTTGATGATAAATACTTCAACAGCGCCGGTGGCTGCTGGTTCACCACCTATTTGGAAGAGAAGAATGACGTTGACGATGAAGACCGCGAGGAGTGCGGTAGCGATGAGTCGTAATGGCTTGGTATTCATTGTGTTTCACCCGGTAATATGCATCCTGTTTTTTCAGCAAGGAGTTCCAATGGCTGCTGTCCGACGAGACGTTCTTCGTTGATGACCCATGTCGGGTAGGCCGTTATCCCTTCCTCTTGACACACTCTGCTGTAGTCGCAGTTCTCATAATCTACATACTTGAACGCAGTGCCAAACATACGCTTCTGGACTTGACAGTGAGCGCAGGAGTCAGTACCATACATTTTCGCGTCAGCCTCTGCGAGACATGTCGCAAAATCAACAAACGGACTGGGTTTCGGCATGAGACCATAGATGAGCAAACTGACAAAGCAGAGCGCGATGATGATAAAACTCCACGTAAGCAATTGTTTCCGCTTGCGACGTTCCGCTGCAAGAATGCGTTCCTTGTTGACATGCTCGTGGCGCTCCGCATGCTCTTTACTCTTTGAAGATTCACGCTTTACGTGTCGACGCTTCTTCTTACCCATGACTATGCGCGAAGAGGGAGCGTATTAAAATGTTGCGTTCAATTGCCAGAATTCTGATGGTCTTCGAGAATGTGTTTGTAGACATCTTTGCTTGTGAGTTTCCAGACAATGTCCCATGCACTCGACTGGAGACTGATGACTTGTAAGCCAGGATACGTGCTGCTCAAGCCTGTGAAGAACTTATTGCTCTCTTCAAGCGAGGTAAACGTGAAGATGGCAAGGAAATTTGCGCTGCCATGGAGAAGTCGACCGCAACCGATGGCATGTTTATTCGCAATCATATCCTTCTTGAATTTCACTGTATCAATGAGTGCTGAAGGAATTGAGAGGGTCGCGACAGTGAACACCTCGAGGCCAAGCGCATAGGGGTTGAGTTCAATCTCATAGCCCCTAATCACACCCTGCTCTTTGAGCTTACGACGAATCTTGCCGACAGCCTGCGTCGTGATGCCAATCTTCTTAGAGATACTGCTATCGCTTGCCCGCGAATTCCTAGAGAGATGACGGAGAACTGCCCGTTCGTTCGTGTTCAACGTGTTCATTCTTCCTCCAGGGCGCGTTTGAAGGCATCGGTCCTATTGAGTTTCCAGACCAAGTCCCAAGTGGTCGGTTGGATATCGATAATCTTAATGCCAGGATGTTTCGTGGTGAGCTTGAGGAAGTAAGTGTTGCTCTCATTGATGTTCTTGAACGCGTAGATGACGTGGAGGTGGGCTTCCCCATGGACCTGCCGCATACAAGCAGTGATGCACGGGTCGTCGAAGACTTCCTTGCGATACTCTTTGCTGTCCAGTAGTTCAGGTGGCAGCTGTAATCTCGCTTCGGTGAAGAGGCTGATGCCGAGGGCGTTGTGATTGAGAAGCAGACCATAGCCCATGATAACGCCTTGTTCTTCGAGTTTGCGCCGGATCTTGCCCACCGCCTGCGTCGTGATACCAACCTTCTCAGAGATACTACTATCACTGGCACGTGCATGCTCAATGAGATGTTTGAGGACTAGCCGTTCGTTTTTCTGCAACATACTGAAACTCTCACCCGTCCTTCTGTTTCAATGTCAAATGAAAATTGGTCCATTTATGAAGTTTTTGCCTATTTTGTTCAACTAAAAGTTTCTATTTATCACTTTCTCGACTGAAAAAAGGGGGTTGTGAAACTATTTATATTTAACTGATTTCATATTTAAACTGTGTTTTGATAATCAAAGAATATATTTCAGACGACAAAATCTACTTTAGGAGAATTGCGGGCTTGCCGGGCATGGCTTGCTTCGCTTTGGGCTCCTTCGAATCTTCAGCGGCAACGACCTCAATACTGCAGCCAAATCGCTCTCCTAATTCAGCGGTGAAAGATGCGTAGAGCTTCAACTCGTCCTTCTTGCTCATGAGGTACTCAGGTAGCTTCGAGCGGTCCTTGAGCATAGCCGGCACGAGCTTCATCACTACTTGGCCCTGCTTCTTCAAATCAGTCGCCATAATCGCGCCGATAATCTCCTTCGGGTCAGCTGTCTGCTCCAATTGAGCTTTCATCACCAAAACAAAGTCGTATTTCCATGCTTCAGGCATGAACAATGTGATGTTCTTAGGATTCTCAATCTTCGCCAGCTCCAACACTGTACGGATGTCACTCGAAACGTCCTCGATGGCTTCGTAGGCGGCTTCGGCGGCGTGGTCGATCTTGCTGTCGTGATACTTCGGCCAGTCAGAGACACTCACAAACGTGTCATGGCCGAGCTTCTCCCACAATTCTTCGCAGAGGTGCGGCGCGACCGGACTGAGTAACTTGACAAGCGCTTCCATCGCGTCATCCCATAAGGATTTGTGCACGCCACCTTCCTTGTACTTCTGTAACACGCCTGTCAGTTCCATCAGGTGCTGGATGGCCATGCTGTAGCGGAAGCTGTCGAGCTCTGCCGTGATGTTCTTGATTGCGCTGTGGAGTTTACTTTCGACATAGGTGTCGTGTTTGGTTGGTCCGTCGCTGTATGTGATATCCTCAACAAGCGCTGCAACACGCTGTAAGAATCTGTGGCTAGCTTCAACACCCTGATCGCTCCATTCAAGTTCCTTCTCAGGAAGCGCAGCAAACAGAATGAACAGTCTCGCGGTATCCGGACCGAACTTATCGATAATCTCTCCCGGATCCACGGTGTTGCCGATGCTCTTACTCATCTTCGCGCCGTCTTTCGTCACCATACCTAACGTAAGCAGACGCGTAAAGGGCTCATCTACATCCACGAGCTTCATGTCGCGGAGCACTTTGGTGAAGAAGCGCGCGTAGAGGAGATGCATGACTGCGTGTTCGATGCCGCCGATGTATTGGTCGACTGGCATGAACTTGTCGGCAATCTTCTTGCCGAATGCTTCTTTGTCGTTCTGCGGGTCGCAGAAACGGAGGAAGTACCATGAGGAATCCACGAAGGTGTCCATGGTGTCAGTTTCTCGTGTTGCCTTTCCTTTACACTTCGGACAGGTCGTATTGACGAAGTCCTTGACTGTGGTAAGTGGATTGCCTCCTTTTTGGAAGTCCGCACCTTGAGGAAGTTCAACAGGAAGATTCTTTTCAGGAACCGCACCGCATGTGTCGCAATAGATAATTGGAATCGGCGTGCCCCAGTAGCGTTGTCGAGAAATCAACCAGTCGCGAAGCTTGTAGTTGATGGTTCGCTTCCCTGCTTTGAGTTTCACGAGTTTGTCAGTGATGCCTTTCATCGCATCACGATTGGGCGTGCTATCAAACTCAGCGCTATTTACCATCTTGCCGTCTTCGACATAGGCGCGCGCCATCTTCTCAGCGTTCAAGTCGTAGGCGTCAGGAGAGATGACAAGCTTGATAGGCAGTTTGTATTTCTTGGCGAACTCGAAGTCGCGCTGGTCGTGTGCCGGAACGGCCATGACCATGCCGGTGCCGTATTCATACAAAGCATAGTCAGCGACCCAAAGCGGGAACTCCTCGCCAGTCAATGGATTAATGGCGTTGCGTCCCAGGTAGACGCCGTTCTTCGGCTTGCCTTCTGCGGTACGTTCGATAATGGTTTGCTGCTTGACTTTCTTGATGAAGTCTTTGACCTCTTTCTTCTTAGAATCATCTTGTCCTTCGAGCAATGTATCAATGATTGGATGCTCTGCAGCGATAACAAGATAGGTAATACCATAGCAAGTGTCTGGTCGAGTTGTGAAGGTTTCTAATTCCAAGTCCATATCTTTGACTTTAAATTGTATGAGTGTTCCTTCTGAGCGCCCAATCCAGTTCTTCTGCATTGTCTTGACACGTTCTGGCCAGTGGTCGAGCTTGTCGATATCTGTCAATAACTCATCTGCGTAATCGGTAATCTTCAAGAACCATTGCTCAAGATCTCGTTGCTCAACTTCTGTATCACCATGGCGCCAGCATTTACCATCCTCAACTTGTTCATTGGCTAACACAGTATTACATTCCGGGCACCAGTTGACAAAGCCGCCTTTCTTGTACGCCAGTCCTTTCTCAAACATCTTGACGAAGAACCATTGATTCCACTTGTAGTAATCAGCATGGCTCGTTGCGAGTTCGCGACTCCAGTCGTAGCTCATGCCAAGCGTCTGCTGTTGCCGTTTGATTCCTTTGATATTCCCCTCAGTAACTTCATTTGGATCCCGACCTTCCTTAATAGCAGCATTCTCAGCAGGGAGTCCGAAGGAATCATACCCCATGGGGTATAGCACGTTGAATCCTTGCATTCTCTTGAAACGAGCACAGACATCACCTAAAGAGTAGTTCCGAACGTGACCCATGTGCAAGCCACTGGCCGAGGGATAGGGAAACATCTCTAAGATGTATCGAGAGTTCTTCTTCGTTTTAGTCGGATCGACAGTCTTGAAAGTCTTATCGTCCTTCCATCGTTTCTGCCATTTTTCACCGATTTTCTTCAGGTTGAGCATGTCCCTTTCGGAGCTGAATTTCTTTTAAATGCTTTATGGTCTTTTTCGTAGAGAAATCGGCAATCATCGACGAGAAAGGTCGTTCCTTTCGAGTGAGAGGGATTGTAATGAGTGGACGTAATTTCAGAAGATTTTCCTTTCGCGAGAAGCGGATTTGCATTCGAACCTTTGTCAAACCTTTCTTTGTCCTGTACGTTCCAAGATTATACGTTGTAAAGGCAATGCCAATGTTCCGAAGCATACGACATTCATCTTCGAACAATTTTCTGACTGGAAGCGATTCGTCAAAGGAACGACGCCACATAATCTCTCGTCTGTAGATTTCTGGCGCATAACGGACGTGACCTTCATCCGCTATTGTCTGCTCAAGCCAGCCGAAGATGCAAACGGACTTGTTAATGAGAAAAGATGGAACAGGTGGATTATTGATTGATTTCATTCCCTTAAATCCGGTAACCAAGATGAGCACATCTCTGATGATTGATGGGAAGGCAAGGTATTGGTCCTTTTCTTTTATCCATTCACGTACGGTATTGTCATTGCCGCCAAAGACAAAAAGCGTATCTTTCTTGACCGAACGACGCAGTTCAGGTTCACTATTTGAGTAGTAAGCTCCATCACTAATCCAACCTTCATTACAGACTGCTGCGAGAAATCTTGCCCCTTCACGACATCGTAACTTGAAAGGGAGTTTTGGATTAACGACACCAGGACTCAGTCGATGTCCGATCCACATGATACGTTTCTCGATTTCTTTCAAAGAAAAATCTGATTCAGCGACGATGCTTGCTAGAAGAAGCAAGTAATCGATTCGTATCTTTGCTGAAGGAATTTCATTGTATGTCCTGATCGTTGGTCGAGAAATATTGGTTAACTTACTGGCACCATAGTAGGTTCTCGTAATCTTCATGAACACTGTCATGAACTGCTTCTTGAAAGAAGGTTTCAACAAGACGTGATTGTTCTTTGGCAAGTTCCACCAGTGGACGATTCCTTTTTCGAGTTCATTTTTCATTTTCAAGCACGAATCTTGCCGAAACTATGTAAATGATTTTCCGGCAGAGTCGAAAATCATAATTTGATTGTTGAGGCACTGAGTGATTGAAAAGAAAGAACGAGAAAAAGTGTTAAATAGCTTGTGTGAGGTTGACCAGTGCATCTGCAGCACTAAATCTAAGACTACGAGTAAAATAGAGAGAAATCTCAGCTCTTCTTGAATGCTGCAGCGACATCGATGAGATCGACGTGGCCGAGTAAAGTTGCACGGCAGCAGAAGCGCTTGAGACCAAGAGCGTCCATAACTTTGCCCTTGTCCTCGCCTTTCTCAGTCTTCTCTGAGTAGTCTTTCCAGAGTTGAGAGACAGGTTTGCCGCAACTCATGCAACGCATAGGAATAATCATAGCCGGCGTGAACCGCGGGGGGTTTATAAAGATAACTAAATGATTTGAATTACTTTCTATATTGAAAATTATTCTTTTCTTGTGTGCAAGGCCATAATCTTATACGCCAGCTTCGCCAGTGCGAAAGCTTCCGCTCTGTAGTTCTCTTTGGGTGCGAACTCGACGATGTCGGTGCCTATGACATTCTTTGTTGCGAAGACCTTCTCGAGGATTGATATCACACGGTCCCAACTGAACCCACCAGGTTCCGGCGTGCCGGTGTTTCGGATGAAAGCAGGATCAAAGACATCAACATCAATGGAGAGGTAGACTTTGTCCCCTAAGAATCCTAGAACCTTCTCGAGTTCCTTCTCATCATACTCGTATGCCTTGATAATCTTGATATCCTTGTTCGCTTTCGCATCTTTTGCTTCGTCAACATCCTGCGAACGCACACCAATGACACCGACTTTATGTTTCCCAACAATTCTACGAGCAACACAGGCGTGGTTGTTCATCCCGCCGCGCGAATATCTGAAATCACTATGCGCATCAAGAATCAAAACAGAGAAATCATCATGAATCTCTTCAAGACCTTTCACAATACCGATGGTGACTGCGTGATCGCCGCCGAGAGAGATGAGGAATTTGTCGTTCCCCACTCCCTTAACAGTTTCTTGTACTTTTTCCAGCGTTGTTACTTCTTCTAATTCCTCAATACCCTTGACAAACGGCTCAACATCGAACTGCTCGTCGTAATATTCCAAGTGTTCGGAAGCTTTGATAATCTCGGCAGGACCTTTCGAAGCACCACCGCCATAGGTTGGGTTGTCTTCGTAGGAAATTGGTAGAATAACAAACTCTGCATCCTTTGTATACTCTTCAGGTAAACGCATCCAACTCATTCTTCCACCTCTGTTGGAATTTTTGGCAAGGTACAGAAGTCACTCGAGAAACTATACGCGCCAGCATTCAAGAAAACTATTTCATCACCTTGTTTCACAGTATTCAAATACACTTTGTAACGAAAGATGTCAGCGGAGCAAGGAGTGTAACCTTTGATAGTGTAGGCAGTCCCTTTCTCACTCTCACCCTCAACCAGCAACTTGTGATGCACAACAAAAGTATCAATTGCGCAGTTATACACGCTCGCATCAACAACGATGTTATCATTGTAGACGTTTTTCACTGTTGTTACTAGCTTCACAGCAGGGCCAGCAATGAATCGTCCAGGTTCAATAATCAACGTGATGTCGTTTTGCTTCACCCAGTCACGTAACTTTTCAAACTCAGAAAAGATTCGCTCGTGAACTTTCGCTTCGAAGTTTTTGTACGCAATAGGAATGCCGCCACCAATATCCAAGATATCAATTGCTTTCAGCGTTTCAGCGTCGAGAATCTGCTCCAGCTCATACAGCAAGTTCCACTCGCTGATGTTCTGGCTCTTGCGATGAAAGTGCACACCAAGTTTCTCAATGTGTTCATTGTCTTTCAATTCAGCAACGAGCTTATTTACCGTCTCAGCTTTCATTCCGTACACAAAATACTTGCCTGTGTGAACAGAACGTTCTTTCAGCTTCATGCGAAGAAGTAAATCTATAGGTGAATCAATTGTGTCCAATATTGTCTTTAAGTCATTCTCGTTATCAACAACAAATTTCTTTACTCCTTTTTGTATGAGTTCTTGTAGTTCTTTCTTATCTATTCCTTGCGGGAAAAACCATACCCTACTCTCATCCTTAATGCGTTCCACTTCAGCAGCGAAATGCAAGTTAAACGTACAAGGTGTCAACTCTTCCATCAGAGAAGCAATTTCGTAGTTCGTCTTCGCACTAAAGGAAACTTCATCGCAATACTTTGCAACGGTTTCATACTGCGCCAGCATCTTTTGTTTACTCAATACGAACTTAGCCATCGAGCAACCCCTCCTCTTTCAACTCCTCCAAAGCAGCAATCATCGCAATAGGAAACGTAATCGTCACGTCACCGATAACAGTTGAGACATCGCTGTCGTCCTGCACCTTACCCCATGACTTCGCTTCGTTCGTTGTGGCGCCACTCATACTACCAGAAGTCGAACGTGCGGTGGTCATGTAGACTGCATAGCGCGCACCGCCATTCAGTAAACAAGCCAAGATAGCATGATGCTTACTGATAGACCCGCCTAAAGCAATCACGCCTTTCGTATCGTCATGCGACGTGCAAAGGACTATCTTCTTGAAATCCTTGACAACATCAATAATGAAGTCATCGTGCTTCTGCTGATACATGAACAAATGAAATCCTAAAGAGCCATCAGTGATACCTGGACAGAATACCGGAACGTCATGCTTCGCAGCTTGATACAAGATGCTGTTCTCATCGTCTAACTGCAAACCAATCTCTTTCAACAGCTCGCTCACTGTCAATCGCTGCTGCTTCGCATAGATCTTGTCCAGCATCGGCAGCAGTTTATCTTCAAGTTCGCAGTAGCTTTCGTTCGTCACAACAAGATTGCCTATCCTATTATCGCCACGTTCGTGCAATTCAACATCATCGCTTGAGAAACTACCAATCGCGAAGCGTTCGCCCATAGCTTTCATGATGTCTTCTTCGATTGCACCAGCTGTTGTCACAAGCACATCAGCCATTCCTAAGCGAACCAGCTGTGCGAAGAAGCCACGAAGCCCTGAAGTGACCATGTTGCTGGTAAATGTCAGGAAAATCTTCGCTGAAGCTTTCTTCATCTTGACAATGGATTCTTTGGCTCGCGCCAGTTCGATACTTTGGTAACCAATCGCACCAAAGTCTTTCACCAAGTCCTTGACCGTGATGCCTTCTTTCCATGTGAAATCTTGTACAAATGCCATGTTAGTAACCTCAATAATCGTAAAATGGGTAAAAAATTACTATCTAAATGCCAATGAGAAAAAAGAGTACTCTAACTACCAGATGCTCTGACAGTGTTGAACATGGTTCTGTTCATACGGCTCAGAAGCGCTGTTTTGTTTATAAAGGTATAGTAAAAAATGTTTAGAAAAGCTGTTGGGGACAGCTCGTTAGCGTAATTTCACTTCCAGCCCAGCTACCGGCGCGCAGTCCATCTTGCTCGGTGTACCGAAGCAGCGTGCTTGGCCGTAGACACTGACGAGCGAACTCAGCTCCTTCTTAATCTTGAGTTCCGCATACACCGTGCCTGGATCGACGTTGTAATCGGCGAGGACGCTGCCGCTCCAACCCTTGCCCATCTGCTGTTCAGAGTAGAGGTCGAGCTGTGCGCCGTAGCCTGCTGTATCGACCGGAAAGGCCTTGAGCAGGGTGAAGCTCCCCTTGCCAAGCTTCGGCATGTAGGTAACACCAGCTCGCACCGTGCCTTTCATGCCAGTACCGCCGTTGTATTCAGCAGCAACACCGAAGCCCTTGCCCAGCGCTTTCGTGAGGCGCACTTCACTGTAGAAGCTCTCCAAGTCAAGCGGATTCTCAGTAGTCGCGTCAACGTCAGCGAAGCCGTAGAGGCTCAAATCGAGCGGCAGCTGCGTGCCACCTTCCACACGGACAGTGGCTGCTTCGCTCTTCGCGTTGTAGGACGGCTGGATGGTCGCCCAACCGTCACCTGCTAGAGCAGGAACTGTTGAAAGTAGCATACCGAGTCCAGCTATGGTTGCTTTCACTTTTCTTGCAATTGTTTGTTTCATGGAATCACCCCTTTATGTTACTACTCTAAGATGAATACATACATTTAATACTTAGCACACCACTAGTGGTAGGTAATATGGACACCGCTGCGCTCAAGGAAGCAGGCCTCACAGAAGGAGAGACCAAGGTCTACCTCGCACTCTTAGAGCTCGGCTCCTCTACAACCGGCCCTATCGTCGAGAAAAGCGGTGTCGCACGCTCCATCATCTACCAGCTCCTGGAGAAGCTCGTGCAGAAAGGCCTTGTTTCACATATCACCAAGGCGAAGACGAAGCATTACGAAGCCGCTCCGCCGCAGAAGCTCCTCGAATACATCAATGAGCGGGAAATGAAACTCAAAGAGAACAAGAAAAAAGTAGAGGCTCTCCTGCCAGAACTCCTCCTTAAGCAGCAACTCACAGCCCACAACGAAGCTACAATCTACGTCGGCATGAACGGCATGGTGACTGCTCACGAGCGGCTCTATCTCAAGCTCAAGGAAGGAGAAGAATTCTACTATCTCGGCGTCCCAGCTTTCCAGCCAGAACCCCACCATCTTTACTGGCAACGCGATCACGAACGCAGAGTAGAAGCAGGCATCACGTGCCAGCTCCTCTTCAACGCAGACACTAATCCCTCTACAGTCAAGCAGCGCAACACCTACAAAGATTGCGAAGCACGTCTCATGCCAAAAGGCCCGGTGACGCCTGCCATGATTATGGTCTACAAGGACACGACCGTCATCACAGTGCAGCATCCACAAGTAATCAGCGTAGAGATAGTGAATCAAGAAGTGGCAGATTCATTCAAGAGCTACTTCGATCATTTCTGGGAGAAAAGTAATTAGTCACCGCCACGCATGGTGCCGCGGCAATTAGAAGCGCCACAGACACAGTCCAAGCCCGTATCTTCCTCATCAGCAGCTAATTGATAGTCGTAGTGTAGCTCTTCGCCTTTCTTGAGGTCAGCAATAGCGTAGACAAAGATGCGACCATCCTCTTCGATGGCTTCACAATTAGGGTCGCAGGAATGATTGATGTACTTCATGGGATTCGGATCGTCCGTCGCGTCAATCACCGTGCCATCATCCAACATAAACAAATACGTCGCTCCAGTTCCTGTGTACTGCTCGTCTGCAGTCTCTTCAGAGATGAACACACCAGTGTACTCGCCAATCAGCTCACCCTTCTTGATATTACGGCCAGCATAACAGCCAGTACCTTCAATATTGCTCTTACCTGTATAAATAGGTGCCATGAGTCCGCGCAGAAAAACAAGCTGTTCTTAAAGCTGACGGTTCAGTCAAAACCAGTGTAGCCTTCCTTCTCCAACTCATGCGCCAGTTCAGGTCCGCCTTCTTTCACAATCTTGCCGTCTTTGAGAATCAGTATTCTATCGGGCTTGATGTAATCGAGGATACGTTGATAGTGCGTAATCAAGAGGATGGCTTTCTCGCCGTTCTTCACCGCGTTGATACCTTCAGCAACAATCTTCAAAGCATCGATATCCAAACCGGAATCAGTCTCATCCAATATCGCCACCTTCGGATTGAGCATCGCTAATTGCAATATCTCAGCACGTTTCTTCTCGCCGCCAGAAAAGCCCTCGTTCAGGTAACGCTCTTTGAATGCAGAGTTCATGTGCAGCAATGCCATCTTCTCCTCAAGCAACTTCGTATACTCAAACAAGCGAAGATTCTCCTCACCACGCGCTTTGCGTTGCGCATTGATAGCCGTTCGTAAAAAATTAAACAATGTCACACCAGGTATTTCAGACGGATATTGAAAACTCAAGAACAATCCTTTCTGAGCTCGCTCATCTGGCGCCATCGCTAAAACATTCGCGCCTTCGAGCGTGACGCTCCCGCTCGCTTCGTACTTTGGATGACCCATGATGACGTTCGCAAGCGTACTCTTACCGCTACCGTTCGGTCCCATGATGGCCACGACCTCGCCTTTCGCGAGGTGAAGACTCAAGCCTTTCAATATTTCTTTCCCTTCCACGCTGGCGTGGAGGTCTTTCACATCTAGCATTCAGTGGCCTCCGCAGCAGGTGTGTTCTTCTTTCTCTTCGCTCTCTTTCTTCTCTTCGGTCTTTTCTTCCTTGCAATCGCAGCTCTTTTCTTCTTCGCAACAACCCATTTATTTCACCTCTAAAGCGCCAGCCACTGCTCTCAGCACGAGCACGGCGCATTTCATTCGCATCGGATTCAGTTCAATTCCGAGCAGTTCCAAAATCGTTTTCTCGTCCATGTTCTCGATTTCTTCAACTTTCTTTCCTTTGATGTGTTCAGTGAACAATGACGCTGCTGCTTGGCTGATGGCACAGCCGACACAGGAGAACTTGATGTCAGTAACAATACCATCATTCACGATGAGCGTGATAGTCATCTCGTCACCGCAGACCGGGTTGCTCTTCTTACACGTGCACGTAGGCTTCTCGAGCGTCCCTTTGTTCTTAGGGTGCTTGTATTCTTCGAGAATCAACTCACGGTAGAGGGAATCACTCACTTGAAGACCTCTTGAACCTTCTGCAACGCACCAAGCAATGTATTGACATCCTCTTCCGAGTTGTAGAACGCGAAGCTCACGCGATTCGTCCCTTCATCTAACTTGAGGTACTGGTGTAACGGATGGGCGCAGTGCTTGCCAGCCCTGATGCACACGTTCTGCCTGCCAAGAATTTCAGCGACATCGTGCGGTGGTGCTCCTTCGATAGTAAACGTAATCAACCCCGCTCGTCGATGTGTTTCCGGCGCTGGTCCAAGGAGATGGACACGCGGCTGTTCCTCGAGCGCTTTCCAGGTCTTGCGGAGCAATTGCTCTTCATGCGCATGAATCACATCGTAACCAATCTTCTCGATGTAGTCAATCGCTGCTGCGAAGCCAATGGCACCTGTAATGTTTGGTGTGCCTGCTTCGAAGCGCCGAGGTTCGTTCTCTGCAAACACCGAGCCTTCTTGCGTGACATCATCAATCATATCGCCGCCAGTACAGAGGGGTACGAGGCTGAGATCTTTCAAGAACAACGCACCGATGCCAGTAGGACCGTACATCTTGTGGCTGCTGAACGCGTAGGCGTCGCAACCCAAGCGTCGAGCGTGGACACGCATGTGCGGCACTGCTTGCGCACCATCGACCAAAACAAAAGTATCGTGTTCTTTCGCATGGGGAATGATCTCTTCCAAGGGGTTGATGGTGCCGAGGACGTTGCTGACGTGCGTAATGGCGAGCACGCGAGTCTTCTTCGTGAGCTTTTTCTTAATGTCGTCAACATCTAAGGTCAAATCACCGTTGAGTTTGCACCAAATGACTTTCGCCCCTACTTTCTTCGCGGCTTCCTGCCAGGGAACGATGTTTGAGTGGTGTTCGTGCGGTGTCAATAATATCTCATCACCTTTCTTGAGCACAAGACCGTGCGCAACCAAGTTAATCGCTTCGGTAGTGCCACTTGTAAAAATCAAGTTGTTGCTCGGCACACCGATGAGTTCTGCTACTTTCTCTCTTGCAGCCTCATAGTGCCGTGTCGCTGTAACACTGAGTGGATAGAGTCCGCGATGGATGGTGGCGTAATCCTCTTCATAGAACCCTTTTACTGCGTCAATGACCATTCGTGGTTTCTGCGTTGTGGCCGCATTGTCTAAGTAGACAAGACCATCTTTCAATATGGGAAAATCTTCTTTGATGTTCATTCTCGCACCTCCGAGTAGCGCTCGATAATCGGCGCAGCCACCGGTTCGATGGCGCGTCGTGCGTGATCAGGAATAGTTTCGATGACTGGCCAGAGGAAGGCCTTAATGAGAAGTTTCTGTGCATCGTGCTCGCTTAAGCCTCGTGCTTGTAAGTAGAAGAGTTTCTCAGTGTCAGGCTTGCCTGAAGTGGCAGCGTGACTGCATTTCACATCTTCGTTCTCGATGTAGAGCATCGGGCTTGCTTTCGCTTCCGCATTTTTACTCAAGATGAGCGCGTCGGCTTTCTGGAAGGCGTCGCTCTTCGGTGCGTTTTCGCCAATAGTGAGATTGCCTTCGTAGATGGCTTTTGCGTTCCCTGCGACTGCTCCTTTTGTGCGGAGGTCGCTGGTCGTGTGCGGAGCGTTGTGCTTGGCTTTCGCGCCAACATCAAGTTTGCTGTTGCCGTCTCCGAGATAGAGTGTGTTGATAGTTGTGTTCGCGTTCTCTGCGTCGAGGGCGCTCTCAATTCGACTGTAGGTCGTGCCTTTGTTCGCGTTGAGTTCAAACCAGTCCATGGCTGCGTCTCGCGAAAGCTGCGCGTGTTTACGTGTGAGGAAGTTCCCAGTGAGTGTTTGCGTATTTGCGTAGCTGAGTTGACTGTTCTCGCCAAGGAATGCTTCGGTACAATGACTGACTGTCTTTGCTTCGCCGTCGAAAGTCTCTATAATTTTCGCGCTGGCGCCGTTCTC
>JAAOYD010000011.1 GCA_018221165.1 Candidatus Woesearchaeota archaeon
AATCACCCCTTCTTAGTTTCGACTAATCGTGACTACTTTAAATGTATTCTGGTTTTATTCCCGAGGGTGTGGGGACAACACGTCTCGAGTGCCTAATCAAGACAGGGCGTCTGAACAAGTAGTAATTATTTTCCATATGGTCTATTTTTTCACCACTAAGCATATAAAGCTCACAACGACCACGAGAAAGCATGGATAAGAAGCTCGCAGCAGGGTTGCACCCATTAGAACGGGCAGTATTACCGCATCTCAAGCAAGCAGGGACACTTTCTGAGCTCGCAAAGGCCTCAGGCCTGCAAGAAGTCGAAGCTATGCGTGCATTACAGTGGCTGGAAGGCAAAGGACTGCTGAAAATCGAGACGAAAGAGCAAGAAGTGCTCCACATCAAGGAAAAAGGCCAGGCTGCCGCGAAAGAAGGACTGCCAGAACGGCATGTCATCGCTGTACTCAAGAAAAAAGGCGAGTTGCCAGTTGCGGAAATCGCGAAAGCCCTACCAGCCTACGACAAAGGAGCAGTAGGTGCGGTAACTGGCAAGCTGAAAAAATTAGGCATCCCCTTCATTACGACAAAAGACGGTAAGCCAGCTTTCAAATGGATTGAGATTCCCATCAAAGAGAATCCTGTTCGACCATTGTTGGATGCGGCCGCGAAGAACAAGTGGACATTAGTATTGACCAAAGACCAAGTCGATGCGGCGCAGGATTTGCTGAAGCGACAAGGCTATGCTGAACTGCAAAAGCAGAAAGGCAAGGAGTATAACTTGACTGCTGACGGCAAAGGGTTGACGAAGCTGAAATTGAAAGATGACTATGAAGAACGATTAACATCGGGCATGTTGAAAACAGGTGGCTGGAAAGGGAAAGAATTCCGACCGTATAATGTCGAGATTAATGTTCCTCGGAAAGCTGGTGGGCGGGCGCACTTCGTGAATGACGCTATCGCCTACATCAAACGCATCTGGTTAGAGTTAGGTTTCGAAGAGATGACCGGCAACCACGTACAGACCGCGTTCTGGGATCTGGACGCTCTTTTTGTTCCGCAAGACCATCCCGCTCGGGAGATGCAAGATACCTTCTACATCGAACAACCTTCTTCAGGATTGTTACCTGCAGATATGTGGAAGAAAGTGAAAGCGGTCCACGAAAACGGTGGGGATACAGGTTCAACAGGCTGGCGCTATACTTATAGTGAGGATGAAGCGAAGAAGAACTTGTTGCGGACGCATACAACAGTGTTGAGTGCGCAGAGTTTGAATAAGATTCGCAAAGGTTTGAAGAAGATGCCTGGGAAGTTTTTCTCAGTCAATACTGTGTATCGTAATGAAGCGCTTGATTGGTCGCACTTGTTTGAATTCTATCAAGTGGAAGGCATCGTCGTCGACGAGAACGCGAATTTGCAGAATCTCAAGGGATATTTACGCGAGTTCTTCGGTAAGATGGGATTCCCTGACGTTCGAATACGACCAGCGCATTTCCCCTATACAGAACCATCCGCAGAAGTGGATGTATGGGATTCGAAGAAGAAGACTTGGGTGGAACTTGGTGGTTGCGGTATCTTCCGTCCGGAAGTCACGAAGACACTCATTGGAAAAGAAGTGCCGGTGTTGGCCTGGGGCCTTGGCATGGAACGCATTATCAAAGAATACTACGGCTTCGAGGACATTCGTGATTTGTATCGCAACGACCTCGAACAGCTGAAAAACGTAAAGGCGTGGTTGAAATGAACTTGAAAGAACTACAAGGATTTGCAAAAGAAGAGAACAAGCGGCTCGAGCAACACTACAAGCTCGAGGCTGATGAGAAAACAACCGTCCTCGCTCACATGACAAAGATTACAGAAGAAACTGGTGAATTGGCGGAAGCCATCCTCATGCATCTAGGATTACAACGCAAAGCAAAGCTTGTGAACCACACGCATGAAAATCTCGAGAAAGAATTCGCCGACGTGATTTATGCAGCCAGCATCCTTGCCGAAAAAGTTGGGGTGGATTTGGACAGTGTGATGACGAAGCGTATCGAAGAAATCAAGAAACGAACATTGGGAGATGACGAATGAGACTTCGCGTTCAAGAAAAAGGAATTGATCGTGTGATGGAGCTCGACGAAAAGGAGCTGACACATCTCGCGACCGGTCGACTCCCACCAGGAGCCACCATGTCAGAAATCGGCGGAATCATGCAGATTGGGCATTCGGCTAACTACTATCTCGCGACCAAGAAGAAGTTTGTAGCTGCCAGCGAAGACAAAGGATACGAATCAGACGTGGCGACCACTGTCTGGGACACCGCCTACGAAGCGCTCAGGAAGAGCAGTGAAGGATCATTTAGTGCGGGGGATGACAGGGAGCTACGCCAGCTCGCAAACCATATACGCAACGTCGTTGACCGGTGCCTCGAACATGCGGAAGAGAACATCAAGGTGCAATATGCCAACTATTTCAATTAACAAGAAAGAGCTCCTCAAGGAATTGGGGAAGCTGAGCGACGCCGAGTTGAAAGACCGTATCAGCATGCTCGGCACCGACTTAGAAGGTATCGAAGGGGATGAGATTTCCGTCGAGATTTTCCCGAACCGTCCAGACTTATTGAGCCAGCAAGGATTTGGTCGAGCGCTGGCGAGCTTCATCGGCGTAAAGCCTGGCTTGAAAGAATACAAGGTGAAGAAATCAGGCAAGCAATGCATCGTGGATAAGAGTGTTGCACACTGTCGCCCGTACACTGCCTGTGCCATCGTTACTGACTTGAAGATTACCGAAGAGAAGCTGAAAGAAATCATCATGATTCAAGAAAAGCTCCACATCACGTTCTGTAGGAATCGTAAAAAAGCTGCCATCGGCATCTACCCAATGGAACACATCACCTTCCCCATCCACTTCAAAGGCTATGAGCCTTCCAAGATAAAGTTCCAGCCGCTGGAAGCGCGAGGTGAGATGACCGCTGAGCAGATACTCGAAAACCATCCTAAAGGCAAGGACTACGCGTTCTTGATGAAAGGGTTGAATAGATATGCCTGCTTCGAAGACGCGAAAGGAAACATCCTTTCTTTGACGCCCATCATCAACAGTCATCTCACTGGCAAGATTAGTGAAAGTACAAAAGACATCTTCATCGAATGCTCCGGCTTCGACCAGAGAATATTAGATGAATGCCTGGCAATGATAGTTACCTCCTTGGGCGACATGGGCGGCACCATCCAGAGCATGGAACTCGTCTATCCCAATAAGAAACTAACAACTCCGAATCTCACGCCGAAAAAGATGCCCATGGACCGCAAGTACATCAACGACTTGCTCGGTACCTACCTTTCTGACAAGGAAATGGGCGCGCTCTTAGAACGCATGGGCTTTGGCTACAGCAAAGGAGACGTACTTATCCCCGCGTATAGAACAGATATCCTCCATCAAGTTGACCTTGCTGAGGACGTGGCAATCGCCTACGGCTATGAAAACATCACCGAAGTCATCCCGCAAGTGGCTACCGTCGCTGACGAAGACCCATTCGAAGAGTTCTGCGAGAAAGTGCGCCGATTATTGGTTGGACACAGCTTGTTGGAAGCGAAAAACTACGGCCTTATCAATCACGATGCTCAAACAACGAAGATGCGCCTGGAAATGGACACTGTTAATGTCATGCATCCAGTGAGTTTGGATTACGATTCTCTCCGTGCGTGGGTCACACCGTCATTGATTGAGACCTTGCAACGCAACAAACAATACGAATACCCGCAAAGCTTCTTCGAAATCGGCCGCGTTTTTTCAAAAGGGAAAACTGAGACTGGTGTAAAAGAACAAGTGCGCGTTTCTGTTGTGCTTTGTGGCGAGAAAGCAGATTATACTGCCATCCGACAAGTGTTGGATGATTTGTTAGACAAGCTCAACCTCCGCAAAGACTACAAAGCTGCAGAACACAACTCGTTTATTCCTGGGCGCGTGGCACGGGTCAGCGTCGACGGAGAAGGAGTCGCCTACATTGGTGAAGTTCATCCGGAAGTGCTGGCGAACTTCGAGATTACTATGCCTGTGGCCGCTTTTGAGCTGAACCTGACAGAGCTCCATAAGAAGATTGAGGACTAACTATGACACATCCCATTCTCGTCACGGCAGCCATCATCGAAAAGGACGGCACCTATCTCATTACACAACGGCTTGACAAACAACACAACTGTGGCCGATGGGAATTTCCTGGCGGAAAGGTTGAATTCGGTGAAGATCCACGCTCTTGCCTTGAACGGGAAATCGAAGAAGAACTCAAAATCAAAGTACGAGCTGGAGCACTCTTTGAGTATTCATCCCATGTCTACGATGAGAAGAAACACATCATCCTTCTCGGCATCCACTGCGACTATGTCTCTGGAGAAATACAAAAACACGACATTGCTGACTTCGCCTGGGTTACACCAGCGAAGATGGCTAAGTATGACATCACCGAAGCGGATTTGCCGTTTGTGGAGAAGCTCAAATAATCACGTCCACTTCGGGAAGACTGGTTTCTGTTTCTTACCGAGAACAATCACTGCACGTATGCCATCAGTGACATAGGGGTCGCCAGTGAGATTGCGGCGTGGCGTTGGTTTCCTACTTCGTCCAACACCCTTGACATAGCCGACGCGGTCAGCCCAACTCCGATCGATTAAATCACTCACTACGTATTCCCGTGACTCATCCACGAACGGATCAATCTTGTGCGTCGTGAGGTTCCAGGTTTTTGTGGTAAAACGCACGCCGATATCACGGCTAATCTGACCAATCCACACAGGCTTCTTCTCGAAACGCATCGACGTTAACCAAAGACGAAAATGAAGACGCTCGTTGATAGTCTCCCGCGCTCGTTGGAATGCGACATCCTGCTGGCAACCATCGACATACAATGGACTAACAGGGGAATAGCGATAATGGGAACCAAGCAGAAAGGCTTTGACCATCTTCCATGAACTCTTGAGGTCGATTATCTCGGTTTCATCCCAGCTCGCGAACGAACGGAACAAATCAGGGAAACTGCCAATGAGCATCAGATTGAGCGGGTCGCCTTCCTTAGTACCTTTCTTATTGGTAGTCGCCCGCGGCCGATTTTCCAACCACTTGCGAAGCTTGAGCTCAGAGAGATCGGTAATCTCATCAGGCTTGATTCGACCATCGAAACGATGCTCCGCATAATCAGTCTTGAGACCAGGCACCTCAGCCATGAACGTGAACTTCTTGCTCATGCCAATACCATAAAGGTGAATGTGAACTTCCTTCATACCTTCATCCACTCGGGTAAAAGCAAAGCCTGTAATTGTGCTTTTGGGCTTGATTAGTGTGGAACCGATGCCATACTTGTTGAAGACCTCATTCATACGCTTGTTAGCTTTTTGTGCACCAATGAGCTTGAAAGGAAGAAAGCCAATGAACGGCAGGAAAACCCAAGCGAGAACACCGAGACTGAGGAGCCGCTTGACAACTGCGAAATGATTGATGTGCGCAGCCTCGATGGGAGAATAGTAGTTCGGGTCGAGGCTCGTTAGATTGAGATGCAATGAGGTGCGTGACTTGTTGGTGATGCTAAGCCACACCGGTTGGATGCCTCTACGCGCCATAGGCACACCGAAGAAGCGTCGGCTCTCATCGCTGCTGAGTGCCGCGACCTCGACCTTGACATCCTTGTCCTTCTGCACTGTCTTCCGCTTCAGGAATGGCTTGGCAGTAGATTGGGGATTGTAGATAATACTAAACAAGCGCTTGAAGAAAGACCATATCTTACCCCTCATAGAAAAACGAAGCTGAAAGAATTATATAAGAATTGTGAAAAGAAAAAAAGTTACTTCGCGACCTTCTTCGGAGCGGGCTTCGGCTTCGCCACCTTACCCTCCTCCTTAGCGCCTGGTTTCGGGCTGGGCGCAGCGGGTTTGGGTGATTGGGCGGGTGCAGCGGGCGCAACTTTCGGCTCCGCAGGAACAGCCTTCGGAGTTTCCTTCTTCTCCGCTTCCTTCGGCTTCACAGCTTCCTTCTTCACCGGTTTCTCCTTCGCCTTGCGAGTCTTCTTCGGCCTTGCCGCTGCCTTCTTCGGCTTAGTCTCAGTTAATTTGAGCCCGAGCTTGTCGAACGCCTTCACAACATCCGCATGGGCAGCCTTCTCTTTCACCGCAAGAACCTCTTTGAGAGGTTCGAGATGGCGCAGAGCGCATTTTCGCCTTCGGGTTTCGCCATCAATCATGACAACACCGTCCTTCGGGGCCTGGATGATGACACAGCGCTTGCCTGCATCGCGACCAGCGATCTTGAGGCAGACCCTGCCAACAACGTAGAGCTCAGCTTCCTTCTCAGGCGTGCCTTCACTCAGAATCCTCGCTTCCTCACGCATCTTGCCGCGCATGGCCTTGCTGCTCAGGACGCCACCATAGGGTCGCTCTGGGCGCTTGGTTGTCTTCGGCGCGTTCTTCGCGTCGGTCGCGTGCATACGTGGGATGCCATGGAGCTTCTCGCCAGTTTCAGCGCAGTGCGCCTGCTTCGGCTTTCGCTCGAGATAACGGGTAACAGTCCGACCGCCAGGTACTTTGACCTTGCTCTTTCGGAACCGTCCACTCTTGAATTTTCCTTGAACCATTGTTATTCACTCCAACTGTTACTCAGCTGCCAAGCTAGGCGCGAGAGCGCGGAACTCTTTATAAACATACCCTCTTCTTTTATTTATTTTCTATATGGTAATTTAATGTTAGATTTTAATTGCACTACACACTTATAAACACCGTTTCATTCGCCCTCCTCCACTGAGGTGATATGTATGAAGATAATCCTAACATTACTGATTGTTATGGTGCTCGCGCTCGCAGCGTGCAGCACCTCAGAACCAGCACCTGAAGAGGCAGAGAACCTTCTACCTCCGCAGATGGACGCGAAACCAAGCCTTATGGGTGGCTGCGGCGGCATGAAGACAGTGCTTAGTGATAAGCAAGGTGAGAACAGCATCGCTTTAGTGCGCTTCGAAACTGACCCTGTTGGCAGCGATCTTGATGTCGACGCCGCAGTGATTAGTGTCGAAAAGGGAGGCGACCTCACCTGGACAGCCTACAAGGCAGTGATTACTCTGGTAAAGGCGCAGAACCTCGGCCAGAAATTCACCAGAGAAGTCGCAATTGGACGCGAACTCGGCCCGTCAGGAAACTGCTTCAACGCAAAGATTCCGCTTGCTGGATGGACAGCGAAGCACCCAGAAGATGACTACGTCGCAACCGTTGCACTCATGCAAGGCGGACAGACGCTTGCCCGGGCGACTTCGACCGCTCCAATGAGTGCCTTCACAGGATAAGAACTAACCTTTTTTCCTTTTTCTTTAATTCTTACTCTTTCTACTCAATACTTTTTTAAATTGACTTGCTGAGAAACTACCTGGGAGGAGTAGTATGGTAGCTCGACAAAAAAAGAAAAAGACGCATTCTAGTAAGTCGACCCGTAAAAAGGCAAAACACACAAAACCCCATAAGAAACACAAGTCCACAGTCCAAAAACGATTCAGCGACTTCACCGAACAACCGCTTTTCAAAGTACTCCTCTTCATCATCGCGCTCACGCTCATCTTCTACCTCCCCATCCTGCCAGCGAACATGCTGGGCTTCGCAGGATTCCTACCTGGTTTAGCTCTCGAAGAAGGCACACTTGTTCTCGACGCGCAACCGACCACCTTCCAACTCGACGGACACGCATTCACCCTCGCCTACACCGGATTTACGCGGGACGGTCCCATCATCGAACTGAACGGAACCGCACTTCCCCGAATCGGAAAAGACGAAGGCCACCAGATTCTCCCAGATCTCTACTTCTATATTGTAAACTACGACATAAGTAGCACAACTTACGAGATTGGCCATCGCTGGCACGCACCGAACTGCCAAGGCATCGACGCTGGTGAAACGGCAAGCGGGTTATGCTGCAACGGCGAACTCATCGAGAAGCCGAACTGCATGATTGAAATCCTCCACGAACCCATCCAATGCGGCGACTACGTCCTTGAATGCCAAGGAACACAACTCGTGAACTATGAAGGGACTGTGCCTGGAGACCGCATCGCAACGAGAAACGTCGACGGCGAGTGGGAGTTCTATCATACCGGAAGCGGAGAACAATTCGTCGTCCGCGGTAACAATATCATCAGACTTAGAGAACAAATCAACCCTTGGAACGACGAACTGATAACAAGTCATGGTGTTTTCCTACCGGAAGACTACAACTCTGCGGAAATGGATGCTGTACTCGCTGACATGGAAAGCTTCGGCTACAACACTGTACGCGTCTTTGTCAGCTTTTACCAGATTAATGACGCGTCAGGCACTGGTGTGAACCAAGCTCTCATCGCGAACATCGCTGACTTCCTCGAGCTTGCACAACAACACGATATCTACGTCTTCCTCACACTCCCAACACTTCTCCCCTACAACTATTACTCATTCGAACAGAACTACCCTTGGGTCAACAGACAATTTTTCACACAAGAAAGCATTGAAGACAGAAAACGATTCATCACCGACTTTATCACCGCACTGAAAGCGGAGAACGCACCCCTCGAGCGGATACTTGCCTATGGTATTGTGAACGAACTCTTCACCATGGAAGGCAACCAGAATACTGGAAGAATCTTCTGGCCATACAATGTTACTGGATCAGTCACTACAGGACAAGGTGTGTACACTATACCAACACAGCATGATGAAATGTGGGCTGATAATCTCGCCAACTTCCTCGACGAGAGTGTTGCGGAGATCAAACGGCACGACTCTAGCGCGCTTGTCACGACCGGCTTCTTCACGACGAGAGAATTCAGAAACACACCAGCAGATGTCAAAATAGTCTTACCCGCTGCTAGCTTCGTCGCGAACACACAGCTTGACTTCCTCAGCCTCCACACCTATCCTGACACAATACATAGCTTCAGCGACTTTGCCACAGCGTTTGAACTCCCAACAAACTATGACCGCCCAGTTATTGGTGGCGAAATAGGAGTGTTAAAACATAACTACCCAACAATCCAACAAGCAGAACAAGAATACACAACACTCATGGAAAACTCTTGCACCTATGGCTACGATGGCTGGCTTTCCTGGATTTGGGATGAATCAGGCACGCACGAAGCCTGGAACATGATTGAACAGGACAACTATCTTAACAACGTGATTTCACCAAACGCGTGGACAGACGTCTGCGCAGACACCTGCCCTGCACCATACAACACCTGCGAAGACTTTGAAGAATGTGATGGTACCTGGGTCAACCAAGCGACAATGTGTTGCGATGGCATATGCGTGCACAGCTTCCCAACCCCTACTTGCACTCAACAAAGCGGATATATCTGTGAACTGGACGAGTCCTGCGCACAACCTTTCATTCCCTCTTCTGATTCTGATAGGTGCTGCCCAGAAACCTGCACCCCTCCAGTAATACCCACAGAAAATGAAGTCGCTGTACCCTGGCTCATCAGAACCGCGACAGGTAACGAGTTCACACTCCACTTCGGCGAGTACGGCGACACACCAGTACCTGGCGATTACGACGGTGATGGCGTGACTGATGTGGCAGTGTGGCGACGTTACAAAGAGCCTGAATGGAACGGTCACGTCTCGAAATGGATAATCCACCAGAGTAGCACTGATACTGTTGTCGAGGAGAACTTCGGCGACGCTTCAGAACTCAAGAGAGATGTCCCTGTACAAGCAGATTATGACGGTGACGGCATTACAGACATGGCTTACTTCCGCGAAAGCAACAACGTCTGGACCATCAAACAAAGTAGTAATGGACAAACAGTGACGAGAACTTGGGACCCGTGGGACAACGGAATTGACGACTTCAAATATGCTTGGTATAATGAATGGAGTCAGACAAGTGCTGTCCCATCAGCAGCAGACTATGACGGGGATGGGCTCGCGGATCTCATCGCCTTCCGACCATATGACGCAAGATGGAGAATCCAAAAGAGTAGTGACTCTACCACCATCGGACAGACCTTCGGAAAAGCAGGCACGAATGACGGAGCTTGGCACATCTACGATATTGGCGTTCCCGCAGACTACAACGGTGACGGCACAGCAGAACTCGCCATTAGACGCCCTGACGAGAACCGCTTCCAAGTACAAGGCGGCGAGAACCTCATCTTCGGTGAACGAATGGGCAAGCCCGCTGTCGGCGATTACGACGGTGACGGCAAAGCAGACTTCGCGATCGTCCTCAAGCAACCCTCGCTCGACTTTGACATCATCACAGACGACGTGACGGCAGCAGGCGTCGAATGGACACTCCGTGAAAGCAGCCCGCAAGTCATGGACGACGACGGCACCTACCGTATGATCTCCTGCGGCAACAGCTTGTTCTACAACATGGCTGACGCAGTCTGGTACGCGAAAAGCGAAACGTCAGCCACTTCAGGATTTGAGGAGAAACGAAAAATCGCCCTCGGCGGCTGCCACAGTACCTTCATCAAAGTGCCCGCAAATATCAACAGCCGATTTAGCAACGACTGTGGAGCGAACAACGACGTCTACCTTCTTTACACTGAATCTGACAGCTATAACTGGCGAAGTGATGTTGATATCACCATGTTCGACACACCTAGCTCTTTCGACAGTCAATGGAAGTGCAGACCAAGAGATGTAGTGAACAATGTCCTGCGCAACCTCTGTGATTATCCAGGAGCGCCTGCATGCTGTAATCTCCCCATCATGCCACGAGAAGAATACGATGGAAACAAGATCCTCCTCTTTTACACTTGCGACCCTGACGCCTCCACCGAACCATGGAAACGCGTCGGACCAGTTATCACACTTGATGATCCGGTGCCGCCAGGCAGCACCCATGGCGACCCATATGGAGAAGGCCATCCGAACGCGCAGTTCCTCAACGGCGAAGTCTACATCACACACTACGACAATCAGAACGTCCCCGACGGAAGCACACACTTATTCAAACACACCTCGGTTGCAACATCAGCAGACGGCGAGCACTTCACCAAGCACGGACGCGTCCAAGGAACAGTCGGGCAAGAAAACCAATATTTGCCTGCTGCCGACATGTTCCTCGGTGTTGGAGTCGCTGGCGGAGGGATTCCACTCTACTTCGCAAAAGATCTCATGAATCAAGAACATTGGACTCTGCAAGAAGTGTGGGAACATGTCAAGGATGAATGGGACGTGCCACGCACACTTGACTGTGGGATGTCGCCAGGATTCCTCAGGAACAAATATGGCATCATTGAAGGAGAACAACCAATCGTTTATGTCGAACAATGGAACGCCAACAACTATTGCTACCCACTCGATGATGGTGGAGATTGGAGTCTCAATGCAGGAGACCCCATAGCAACACGAATCAACCTCGACATACAACAAAGCAAATGTCGCGGCGCGATGTATCGCGGCTGTGCTGGCGGCGTGCAAGAACGCACCTGCACAGCAACTGGCTGGAGCGCTTGGGGAACATGCGGAGGCACCTCATGAGACGCGTCCTCCTCTTCAGCCTCTTCGCACTCATGAGTATTCTCATGGTGAGCGCCCAATGTCTCGACACAATCGACAACGACGGTGATAGTTTTATCGACTTCCCCTTGGATGTCGGCTGCGCTGCTGGCGACGATACTGATGAGCTCGATACGAGCGATTACGACGGTGACGGCTGCCGCGACAGCGACGACCGCTTCCCTACTATCTATGGAACCGACCAGAAAGATTGCGATGAGGAATATTTACCGCCTCCTGAAGAATGTGGCGATGGCAATCCTGATCCAGGAGAGCAATGTGATAACGGCGCAAACAACGGCGTTGTCTGCACTCCACCATACGCAGGGAGCTGCACCTACTGTGATGCAGCGTGTATCGACGTGACACTCCAAGGAGAATACTGCGGTGATAACATCCTGAATTACACTTATGAAAACTGTGATGGGAGCAATCTCAACGGCAACGACTGTACAACTGTGCCTGGCAGCTACACTGGCGGCGCATTAAGCTGCGACAACACCTGTCAATTCGATGTGAGTGCCTGTACTAGTGGAACAGGTGGTGAATGCGGTGACGGAACAGTTGGCGAGGGAGAAAACTGTGATGGAACCAATCTCGATGGAGAAACATGCACGAGTCTCGGCCTCCCTGAGGGTATACTCAACTGCAATAGCACCTGTCAATTCGACACCAACGGCTGTACCGGCTGTGATATACCGATACCTATCTGTTCAGTCACTGGCGAAGCGATGACAAAGATGGACCCTGCATTCCTCGGCATTATCATCAATGAGATGCACACTGCTGTTCCATACGCTGATGTCTCGACAAAACTCGCAGAAGCGAACATTCACACTGTCCGACGAATGCTCAACTGGAAGTACGCAGAACCGGTAGATGACCAATGGGACTACAGCAAATGGCACGACATGCTCTTGCAATTTCATGCCGATGGAACTAAACTCAGGCTCACCCTCGGTCAGACTCCACGATGGGCCTCGACCTATCCTGATGCTGTCCACCCAACAAACGGTAACGACATCTATGATACCTTCCCACCAACAGATATGGCTGAATGGGATGAGTATGTTACGGAAACTGTTACGCGCTACGCAAGTATTACCGATGACTGGGAGATATGGCTCGAACCTGACTGGAGCTTCAATCTCGACCCGGAAAAAGTGACTGTCGGAACGACGCTCACAGACCCGAACGTGCCAATCGTCTATGTCGAGATGCTCAACAGAGCAGCGGCCATCATCAGACAGCTTGACCCGACAGCGAAAGTTTGGGGTCCTGATGTCATAACTAGTCTCCATTGGGACCGTGATCCGGAAATCCATCTCCGCTTCATCAGAGAAGTGCTCGCGAACGGCGATGTGGACGGTATCAACATCCACACATTCAGCGTCGATGTTGCAGGAATGGTTACCTCTTACGAAGATATCAGGACGTTCATGAATGCGAACGGTGGAGCAGACCTACCGCTCATCGTGACCGCAGCCCAAATAGGCTCGACGAATGAATGTCCCTACATAGGCATGACCCTTGAAGAAGAAGGGCAAATCATGAGTGATATCTACACCTGCCTCGCGAATGCGGGAGCTGAAGAAGTCTACATGTACAAATCCACAGACCGGAATCGAAGCACCTGGGGTGATACGCGTTGCGAACCAGAAGTGGAGCGAAGCGGTATCCTCGGCATCAAACAAGACGGCTATCCACGACAACCTGGCTTCTATAAGCTCAAGGAAATCGGCGAATACCTTAATGATATCTGTCCGGATACATGCGGCGACTCAGTCTTAGACGCTGGTGAGGACTGCGACAACGGAACCGCACTTAACGGTGTGGCATGCACACCTCCCTATGACAGCAGCTGCATCTACTGCAGCGCAACCTGCACAAACATCACCTTACTCGGCAGCGTCTGCGGCGACAACACCACCAATATTCCCTTCGAAGAATGCGACAATGGCACAAACAACGGCGTGATGTGCGCACCATTGTATAACGAAACGTGCGATTGGTGCAACCTCACCTGCAGTATCACAACAGAACAAGGAGACTATTGCGGCGACAACGCCACGCAAGCGGGAGAGCAATGCGACAACCTCGACTTCAGCGTCAACTGCACAGACTTCAGCTACACTGGTGGGACATTGAGCTGTGACAACACCTGCCTATTCAATGAAACCTTATGCACTGGTGGCAGCGCAGGAACTTGCGGCGATGGAAGTGTTGACGCAGGCGAGCAATGCGACGGCACCAACTTCAGCTCCTTGAACTGCACCGCCTTCGGAAACTTCACCGGCGGAAACCTTACTTGCAACGCTACGTGCGCAATCAGTACTCTTCTCTGCGAAGACAACGGAACACTCATCGAATGCGGTAATGGTGTGAAAGAAGTTGGAGAAGCCTGCGACGGCAGTGATTACGGTGGCGCGACATGTTCCTCATATGGTTATGATATTGGCTCACTCACCTGTACCTCATGCGCGATTAGCACAAGCGGCTGCGGCCAGAGCACCATCTATTACGGAGGCGGTGGAGGCGGCGGTGGCGGAGGAGGAGGAGGCAGCAGCTCCCTCTGGATTACCGACGCTGACAAAAATGACAGTGACGATGGAGATGATGGAAGCGGCGATGGAAGCTCAACCACCTGCGCAGACAATGACGGTGATGGCTATGACGACAAAGGCTGTGGCGGCACTGACTGCAACGATCGCGACACCGCGGTGCATCCCGGCGCGTCTGAGGTGTGCAATAACAGACGCGATGATAATTGTGATGGGCAAATAGATGAAGGCTGCGATACGGGGAGTACTGCACCACCAAGCGAACCAAGCTTCAGTTATACAGTAACCCCGAGCACGAGCGGCGACACAGTCACAGTCACTGTTACTGTCAACAATGATAACACTGCACGAGACGGCTTGCAAGCGACGCTCGACATCAATGAAGGAAGAAGAACATTATATTTCAAACTACTCGGACCGTTCAGCGTCGGAAGTGGAGAAACCTTCACCAAATACTACACCTTCCCTGCGAGCAACATTGACGGAGACGGCGTAACAATCGAGACAACCCTACGAGAACACGGCACAATCATCGAACAAACAACCCAATCAATCGGAGGCTGAGAACCATGACCTATGCATTCGGAATAGACATACCTGTTATTGAAACAATGCTTATCATCACAATATTATTCATCATCGGCGTTGCCTTCATGATATGGCAAATGTTTAACGTGCGCAAACACATCGGCATACTCGAGAGCACAACACTCGAGATACGACGCTACGAAGAAGAAGAAGGAAAGGAGCTGCAACGCTTCGAGCAGGACATCGCGAATTTCGAAAGTGACGAAGCGGAGTTCTTCCTCGCCAAAATGCTGCCCAGCCTGACGCAAACACAGAACTTCGCCGCGAACAGGCTCTTGAGTAAGCGACGACCAGAACAAGTCGTGGCTGAATTAATGAAGAAAGGTATACAACAAGAACTGGCAACACAAGTGGTGAACAGTATCGCCTACTACCTCCAATACTACGACAAGACGCCGAAGCAACAGAACGCGAAACAAACCAAAGTCGGAGAGAAACTAGGACAACTGCAGCAATAAGTTCTACATAAAACGCTTTTTCTTTCTTACTAGCTACGCGACGCCCAGAATCTTCCGCGAGACAATGCTCAACGCGATACTCAGAAGAATATATGTTCCCAGCCAGCCGGGTCGCCAGCCGAACAAGGTGATGCTACCCAGCGGCTTGACCGCCGCGTTGCTCAAAGAAACGCTCATCACAGAACTGTCCTTATAGGTTTGCAACGGCGCTTCGTAGCGACGCTCAGCAGTAATGATGAACTTCTTCTCAACAAAATCTGTTCCTGAATCTATCGTCGCTTTGTACGTTCCAGCAGGACCGTTCAACATCCAGGTCGCCTTGCCATCAATAACTGGCTGAGTATCTTGATTCACTGCAACACCCTCAGGAATAACTGTAATTGTCGCTGTATCAACACCTTCTTGAAACATGGCAGTCAACTCAAACTCTTCGCCAGGTGGCAAACCATAGTAGGCCATGTGGGCATTCAACCAACCAAAAATGATGATAATCGGCAAGAACGTGTACAAGGTAGGTTTGAAGCTGTGCTTCATCATCTCCATGTTGTACTGCATCGCCTCCTTCTGGAGCTTCATGACTTTCTCAGGATTGTCCTTCTCCTTCTTCATCTTGTCCTGAAAGCCCTTGATCTTCTTCTTCAACTCCTTCATGCGCTCCTGGTCGGTGGCGTACTTGTAGATGATAGTAATACCGATGGTGATGACGAACGCTATGAGGAAGATAGCAAAAAAAGGCTCAAGATTGAGGAGAGGGCCAAAAATAGGATCGAGGAGATTATCGAAGACCATCAGCGACCACCCATAAACTTACGCATCATGGGGTTCATATCAGCGACGTGCTGCTGCGCAATCGTCTGATAGAGGTTGTAGATAATCATGACAGTCAGCAAGATACCCGTACCGCGACCCAAAGCACCAGTCAAGTCAGCGACTGAAGCAAGCAAGCCAACAGCAATACTACCGATGACACTCAACGGCCAAATGTAACGTGCCAATAATCGTTCCAGCACGCGCTGGTCCTTGCGGAAGCCAGGAATGCTCAACCCGGACGCCATAATCTGCTTCGCCTGGGACGCAGGATCCAACCCGGCTGTCTGCACCCAGAACAGGCCGAAAATCAAGCTGCCAATAACAAAGATAATCACATAGAGAAGGCTCTGAAAGAACATGTTCCAACTGAAACTACCGACGATAATCGCCTGGAGCACGTTCGGATTACTCATCAGCGCCGCCAAGCCTGACATGGCCGGGACCCACTGGGCAATCAATTGGACGTTCGCTAACAACGCAGCGACGAGAATAACAGGAATATTACTTGTATAGAAGAAATTTAACGGCCAACGCACACCATGACCACGCATGCGACCGAAACTCAAAGGAATCTCCACCTTCATGGATTGAGTGTACACTACAATCAGGAAGACGCCGACCGTCGCGATGAGCACACTCGCATCGAGCATCGCCTGGGTCAGGTTCTGCGTCGCGAGACTTTGGAACAAGGAAGGCACCTTACCGGAATACAGGTTCGGGTCAGTCGGTGAAGGCAGCCAACTGAACGCACGGACAAAGATAGTCTTCGAGACGCCGGCCGCGATGAAGAGGCTGATACCAGAACCGAAGCCCCACTTCGAGACGACCTCGTCCATCATCATGATCATGACGCCACCGAGGCAGAGCTGGAAGATGAGAATCCACGACGGTATACCTGCAAGAGGCTGCAGGCCACCAGTGGAAACGTAGATAATGCCTTCGAGGATGATGAAGAAGATACTGAGCAGCTTCTGGATGCCTTGGAAACGCGCACGGCCTTCGTGGGTTGTACGGTCGAACTTGACCAAACCTGAACCGTTCAGCAATTGCAACACGATAGAAGCAGTCACAATGGGACCGATACCTAAGGTGATGATGCTACCAAAGCTCGCACCCAAGACTATTTCGAAGAATTCGAACTGCTGCAGCGCGTTCTCACCCAAACCAAAGAGTGGAACCATGCCAAGAATGAAGTAGAGAACAAGGGTGATAAGAGTCCACTTTATCTTCTCCTTGAAGGCCAGCCGCTTTTCAGTCGGCGCCATGACCTCAGGGAGGTTATTCAGTACGGTATCGAGGAAACTCATGAACACACCCTAGAGGGTGAGGGCTCGCCGGTGGTTTATAAAGGCTTTGGCTTCCAGAAGGCTTTAATACCTCCAACAAACCCTCAAAAAAACATGGGATGGGAAGAGGCCCTCGCAATCGTCAAGAAGCACTATGAGGAAGGCAGCGAGAGCTACGAAGCGCTCGTGACGCACGGTCGGATGGTACGGGATAAGGCTTTGGCCATCGCCAAGCGCGTCCCGGAACTCAAACCAGATGTGGAACTCATCGAGGAGGCCTCGTTACTCCATGACATCGGCATCAAGTTCACTCACGCGCCTGACATCGGCTGCCATGGTGAGGCACGCTACATCACGCACATAGCCCTTGGCAAGGAGCTCCTCGAAAAAGAGGGCCTGCCAAAACACGCTCGCATCGCGGAATCCCACCTCGGCGTCGGAATCAGCAAAGAGGAAATAGAAGCCAAAAACCTCCCGTTCCCAAAAAAAGACATGATTCCTGAGACTGTTGAGGAGGAGATTGTCAGCCTCGCCGATAAGTTCTTCACGAAAGTGCCGGAAGAGATGAATCGGGAGAGGAGCAAGGATGAGGTCAGAAAGGGCCTCCGACGCCATGGCGAGAGCAAGGTCAAGGTCTTCGACGAGTGGTGCAAGAAGTATAAGGAATAATCACTTGATGATATACGAGAACCCGCGCTCATAACGATGCACGCCCTCTTTCTTGGAGAAATGCAGCCAACCGTGCTCAAGGAGCATCTGGCACTTCAGGAGGCTCCGCTCGTCATGAACAGGAATGACGGACTGCCTCACAGGGAGTTGTGATGAGTACATAATAGAAAAGATGGTGAAACACCTATAAAAACATGCTCATCGAGCCCACTCCCTACTTGATGATATATGAGAAGCCACAGACATCACAATTGTAGTGATTGACCCCCTCTTTCTTGGAGAAAAACAGCCACTTGGACTCGAGCAATTCTTGCGTCTTGGAGAACGCGCGACCATGACAGTCAGGACAGACCAACGGACAACCGCGAACAGTATGGGCTTTCAGCTCAGGCATAGAGAACGTAAAGAGAAACGAGTATATTAAGCTTCTGCCGGAGCTGGTTCAGGAGCAGGAGCCGCTTTCGCAGTCACCGTGACCTTGCCGCCAGCATTCTCAGCCTTCTCAACAGCACGAGCAGACGCAGACTCAACACTAATCTCGAGCTTCACCGCGACCTTACCAGCGCCAAGCAATCGCTCGATACCGAGCTTGCCAAGATCCATGACAAAGACATCGCCCTTCTTGACAGCGAGACAGTCAAGGACCATGCGCTCAGCAGCGCTGGAGAGGTGACCAACATTAACTGCGGCACCCTTCTCAGGAGCATGTGAGGTGAATCCATGCTTGCCATAACGCTTCAAATCCTTCCAATAAGAAGGCTTCTTCGCGTCACCACGCTTACCACTACCGGCATTGCCACGACCACCACGGTGACCGGCGCCTCGGTGCTTCTTCATAGAGCCCCAGCCATGGGTGGTAGCTGCGCGTTGCCGCGTGTTTTTCTTACGATGTTTGAACATAGTGATTCACCTAAAGCATACGGAGGACGAGATCATTCATCTTGTCGCCGCGATTTCCAAGGACACCGCCTTCTGTGAAGTGCTTCTTGATACCCTTGCGTTCAAAGCCACCACGAGGTGGGTGGAGACGGAAGAACTTCTTGTCCTTCACGCCACGCTTCGACTCAAGTTCCTTCTTGGTCTCAGCAGTGATAGTGCCAAATGTGATGTAGTCCTTCGCCTTGACGAGCTGGCCGCGATTAATCGGCGTGTCTTCAAGGACAACGCAGACATGCTTGCGCAGCAAGCGAAGACTGGTAAGCGCGTCCCTGATGTCATGACGGACACCGACGAGACCACGCACGAGGATTGCGCAGAGGAAACCGCCTTTCGGTTTTGCCACGGGCTTCACCTTCTCCTTAGCGCCTGCTTTCGGGCTGGGCGCTGCGGGCTTGGGTGATTGGGCGGGCGCAACGGGCGCTGCTTTCGGCTCCGCGGGAGCTGTTTCCTTTTTCGCTTCTTCTTCCATACTAATCACTCTTCTTCACGCCGCCGTCGACGACAGCGAGCTTCTCCTGATGACGCAGCTGCACACGAGTCGCACTAAGCTGACGTAGCGCCTTCTCAAGCGCCTTAATGAAATTGACCTTGTTCTTTGTCTGGCCGAAACTCTTGCTCCACACGTTGTGGATGCCGGCCTGTTCAAGGACCTTCGCGACTTCCTTCTCAACGACGAGACCTTTGCCTTTCGGAGCGGGCATGAGCTTGACAATTACGCTGCCAACCTTACCTTCAACAGTGAATGGGATGCTGTGAGGATCGCTCGACGCGTCCTCCCATGAACCAGTGCCGCGACGAATCTTGAACACGTTCAGCTTCGCCTTTCTGACAGCTTTCTGACGCGCAGGCATGGTTTCCTTCGCGCAACCAATACCAATACCAACATGACCGTTTCGGTCACCAACAACCGCCATGGCTGTGAACTTCGGCTTGTTACCCTCGCGCGTCTTCTTCTGGGTCTGACGGAAGATACGTCGCTGGCCACCACCAAACTTACCCTTCGCCTGGCCGATGAGCAACAAGTCACTCTCTAAGTCAGGGAGGAGCATGTCAATAATCTCCGGTTCGAGGATGGTGCGGCCGGCGTCGAGGATGTCATCAATGTTGAGGATGTCCTTGGCCTTGACTTCGCGTCCAAGCTGGGTTTTTGGCTTCCAGCCTTCTACATCGCTGGTCGCCGCACTCTCCCTCGTGGTCATCTGGAATTTTGCCATGATTATGCCTCTTGCTGCGCCTTCGGCGCTTTCTTCTCAGTCGCTAGCTTCTCGCCAGCTGGAGGAGTAATATTCAGCTTCTTCATCAACGCAGTAACCTCGTCGGCCTTGACTGACGTCAGGTGCTCACCACGTAGTCGCTCAGGCGGCGGGAACACGCTGTCACTCACTGGAATATTCAAGCCTGCATCGACCGCGCCCTTGATGGCTGCGTAGATACGCGTGCCGGAACGGTGCTGCTGCAAACCAAGATCGACAATCGCTTCGCTAATCTTCTTGTCCTTAGCAGCCTGACCGAAGATATGACCGGTACAATAAGCTGCAGTGAGACTCTTTGTGCTGTGTTTCCAACCTTGCTTCAATAGGATTTTCGAGTTGATTGTGACGAGCACTTTGTCGCCGTCCGCATCGTAGTTAACCAGCTGGAGCTGGACGTGTTTGTTGCTGACACGCACGACGAGTCGAGGCTTGCCGCTCTTGAGGAGCGCGAGGCGTTTCTTGTAGTTCGTGCGCCCGGTGCGCTTGCGACGGAATTTGATGACGTGTTTTGCTTGACCCATTTTCACTCACTTTGTTCGTTCAAAGGTTGGCGTTTGCCGCCAACCATGTTCATTCACTTCGTTTACTTCTTCTCGGCCGTCTTGACGTTCTTCTGCCAGAGGCGCTGGTCCTCGACAAATAACTTGATGTGGCGCTTACTACGGAAGAAGCCACCTTTGCTCTTCCGATACAGGTTACGATAGGTGGCGAGGTTGATGAGCTCTTTATCCTTGAGCTCTTTCAGGAAAGAACGCTGGCTGCGCACTTTGTTCATCCACTTATCTTTATCAGGAGTGCTCGCGTTGGGTGTACCTTTTCGCGAACCGTGGCCGCGCTGGAGACCCTTCCGCTTCTGCACCTGAATCTTACGGGCGCGGACGCGGCTGACTTCCTTCTTCGGCTGCTTGAAAATAATACCATCACTGATGAGCAAGCGCAAGTCACTCTTGGTGATTGCCTCCTTGATGTCAAGAAGGTTCTCAGGTTGGAATCTGACGCGCTGTGGACTGCACTTAAGCAAGGTTCCTGCCAGTCGTTTTTGAGTGTCGAGCTTCATGTCAATCACGCTTGTTTCTGAGTCAAGACTTTGTCCTGCTCCTTCTTCTCCTCAATCTTCTCAGCCTTGAGTTCTTCAGAAGATTTCTCTTCCTTCTTCTCTTCGTCCTTCTTGACCTTCTCGTCGAGGGTTTTCTTCTCCTTCTTCTTCGCCTTGGCCGCGACACGCGCGTCCTTCACCTTCTTCTTGGTGGCAAGCTTTGCTTTCACAGCAGCAACTTGCTTCTCGGCGTCGATGAGGAATGTGAGGTTCTTCGCTTTCGCGGCAGTAATGATAGCTTCTCGCTTGCGACCGCCAACAGTTGAGGCGATAATGACACCGTGCTTCTTCGCGTCCAATGGTTCAATCTCTGCAGGTGTGCTAACGCGCACCGGAGTGAGACCTTTGACCAGGCCGAACACAGCTTTCGCGTTGCCAAAGCCAGCGGCGGGACCGCGTTGGTAGCCTCGCTTGTGCAGGCGAACCTTACTCTGGCGACCACGTGGCTTGCGCCAGTTCGCGCTGAGCTTGAGTCGCTTGTGGCTGTCGTGCTTTCGGAAGCTAGGTTTTGTCTTTTCCATGAATATCACAATGTTTTTCCGGCTTTCTCGATGAGGAAGATGCCGTCTTGGAATATGCGCGAGTCAAAGCCGGGCCGCTTGCTGAGCTTCTCGATGTCAGCCGCTACTTGACCGACAATCTCCTTGTCGATACCGTCCACGGTGATAATCTCCGCTTCAATCTTGACTTGGGCGCCGTCCTTAATCTTCAGGACTCGCGGGACTTTCTCGCCGATGAAGTTCTTGATTTCGAATGTGTCATTCTTGACCGCGACGCTCATGGGGAAGTGACCGCTGCACACTTTGAGCTTGTACACGTAGCCTTCGGTGACGCCTTTGATCATGTTCTTGGTGTGCGCCTTGAAGGTGAAGAGCATTTTCTTCTCGCGCATGGTGGCTTTCTTAGCCGTGAATGTGATTGTGCCGTTCTGGGTCGCGATGGCAACACCAGAAGTGTAGAGGTGCCTGGAGAGTTCTCCCTTCTCGCCCTTTACCATCATGGTACGGGAGACTGCGTCGTAGGTGGCAGTAACTCCTTCGGGGAGGGTGAGTGTTTCTTCCAGTTTCTCAATTTTCATAGTGTGCCTCTAGTAACAGTAACTGACCAGCGTACCGCCGATGCCTTTCTCTTTTGCCTCTTCGTGGGTCATGAGGCCTTGGTTAGTGCTGATGATGAGGATACCGAACCCGCGCGCAGGGAGGTAGCGCTTCTCGAAGCGCTCGAAACTTCCCTTCTTGATCTGGAAGCGCGGTTTGATAACACCGACTTTGTTAATTTTGCCGTCGATTTTGATCTTCAGGAGGTCGCCCTTGCTGTCAGGGATGACTTCGTAGCCACCAAGGTAGCCTTGGGCAGTCATGATGTCTAGGACTGTACGGATGAGGGTTGAGTTGCTCTTGGTCGTGATTTCACGCTTCGCACGTAGCTCTGCGTTCTGGATGACGCTGAGCACGGCCGCCAATGGATCATTGAGTGACATCTTGTTTCCCTCTTAGCTGTATTGCTTGAACCCAAGCTCGACTGCGAAGTCGCGGAAGCACCGCCTGCACAGGTCGATGTTGTACTTGCCGATATGGCCACGCGGATTGCCGCAGTTGCTACATCGCTTCGTGTTCGCACCGAACTTTCGCTCCTTAGGCACATTGTGCTTCAGGTACTTGGCATACTTGCCCGGCTTCTGCTTGATTTGCTTGAGCACTTTGGTATGATTGGATGTAGTCATTCTTCAACCTCAAACTTGGTCTTGAACTTCTCTGTCATGAACGCTTGCGCCTCTGTGGGCGTAATGATATGCTTCTTGCCAGGCTTCGCCTTGAGCACTCTACGACGCTTGACACGGTAGCCCGGTCGTGCGAGCGTGATGCACGCCTGGAGACCAATGATGCCGATCTTCGGGTCGTACTCCGCTCCTTCAATGTCAATGTATTCGGGAATGCCGAAACTGACATTACCTGCTTGGTCAAGATTGCTGGGTTTGAGCTGGTTCTCCTTGGCCGCGAGCAGTCGCGGGATGAGTTCCTCAGCCTTCTTGCCACGGATAGTGATTTTGACGCCAATAGGCAAGCCTGGACGGAGACCCCAACCAGGAATACGCTTCTGGGTCTTGGTCTTCACAGGTTTGATGCCAGTGATACGCTCGATGAGGATCGCTGCCTTCTCAAGTAAGCCCTGGTCCTTGCCAGCCCCGATATTCAGGGTGAGCTTCTCAATCCGAATCGTCTTCATCACATTCATGGTAATCAACTGCTGCATCTTATGCCTCGATCTTGATGGCGCTCTTGCCTGTTCCCAGGACGAACGCCCCTGCTTTCTTCGTCGTGAACTCGCCGTCAGGTCCTTTCACAGTGATGGTGCCGTTTTCGACCTTCTCGACGGTTCCTGTGGTGCCGACGTGCTTGCCAGCGGTAACTATAATGAATGCGCCCTTGCTGAACGGGACGACCTTCTCAATCTTGTTCTCGACGCTGAGCAACACTGTGTCGCCAACTGCTACCTTCTCCTTGTTGATAAGAGTGAGGCCGTTATGGAAACCGATCTGTTGCTTGCCTTTCGCCAGCAAAGTCTTGCTTGTTACCTTGCTCGGAACAATGCTCGTCTCAGCACCAGTGATTGGGAGCGCATAGAGTGTGTTCTTGGTGTTAATGAGGATGCGGAAGCTCGTCTTAATGGCTGGGAAGGTGACCACGTCAAAGAGGCCGGCGAGCGCATCAGGACGTCGCTGCTTCTTTCCATTCAGGAGAACTTCTTCCGTGTTGAGGATGGTGCGGACGCCACGGGCAGTACGGGCCATCTGCAACTCGTCCTTGAGGAGGGTGTTCAGCGTTATGCCCGCTGCCATCACGTGACCGCTCGGACGGGGACGCATCGTGTACACTGTCTCCTTACGGGTAATTGGCCAGGTCTTGGGCGCGTTGATTCGTTTGAGGTG